>DASSWD010000260.1:0-7576 GCA_035705335.1 Marinobacter sp.
TGATCAATCTTCCCGTTCAGGGATTTCAGGGTTTTGGCATCAATGCCAAGATTCTTGCTGGTCAGGTCGCCGATGACTGCTTTGACCTGCTTTTCGTCGGCGCCCCACCGCTCACGCAGTTTGGCCAGTTTGTCCTGTGACTGCTCGCGAACCAGAACGTGCACGGTGCCGCCCCGGGCCAACAGTTTTTCAACCAGAAATCGACCGATAAAACCGGTGCCACCTGTCAGGAAATAATTCATAGGTACTCCATTCCATTTTTTGCGCTGTTGTTGTCTTGTCGCCGGTGCAACTAAGACTAAAGTCTTAATCAAGATCCTTCGCCGGCATTCTACGTAAATGCAAACTTCGTGTATCGAACTTTATTAGAGTTTTTGCTCTTTAAGTCTTTGTTTTTATTAGAGCCATTACTCTAAAAAACCATGACTGCCCGCAACGGCCCTGTCAGGTTAACCGACACAATGTGTTTGAGATTAGCACAGGCTCAACCCATTGCCCGCCACGCCGCGCGGATTATCCCAGCAGCAATGCAACCGCCGCCCCGGGGTGCGATAATCGGGAACTTTCGGCGCCACCGGGCGTCTCCCATTCTCGAACCAAGGTTTGCTGAGTCCACCATGCAGAACGACAACCCGAACACCGAACGCTACATCGCCATCGCTCGCGCCTGCCTGAAAGCCATTAACGACACCGCGTCGGCTCAGGGCTCCCGGGAACAGAAAATCGAAGCGGTCTATAAGGCGATCGATACCGCCTTCCAGGCTGAGTTCTCGGAATACCGGCAGGCAACGGCGATCATGGCGACGGTATTGGAGCGCATCGCCAGCGGCACCCTGACCACTGAACAGGCGGCTGAGCTGGCACGGAAAACCCTGGATCAGCAAGAGACGACCACACGCGACAGTCGTATGCATTGACCATACGCTGACACGCGTTCTGTCACCCGTTAAAAAAGAGGCCCTATGACCGCTGCTACCCGTTCGCCGAATAGCCCGACCCGTTCCGGCGCCACCTCGTTGGCGCTGAGCCTGTTTGTGTGCCTGCTCCTGGTGACAGTGCCCGCACTGGCACTGGAGCCGCGGCAAAGCCCGAACGACCCCAACGACTACCGCTATCTGGAGCTGGACAACGGCCTGCGGGTGATTCTGGCGTCAGACCCGGAAGCGGACAAAGCCGCCGCCTCCCTGAACGTCGCCGTCGGCAGCGGCAACGACCCCGCCGACCGCGAAGGCATGGCGCATTTTCTGGAGCACATGCTTTTTCTGGGCACCGAAAAATACCCGGAGCCCGGGGAATACCAGCAGTTCATCCGCAGCCACGGTGGCAGCCACAACGCCTTCACAGCGTTTCAGGACACCAACTATTTCTTCGATGTTGAAGCCGAGTTCCTGGAGCCGGCTTTAGACCGCTTCGCCCAGCAGTTCTCTCACCCTCTGTTCACGCCCGAGCTGGTTGACCGGGAACGCAACGCAGTGCATTCGGAATACAGCTCCCACCTGAAAGAGGATGGCCGCCGCACCTTCTCCGTCCGCAAGGCGGCAAGCAACCCGGAGCACGCTTTCAGCCAGTTTGCCGTGGGCAACCTCACCACGCTGGAAAACACCGAGGAAAACCCGCTGCGGCCCGACCTGATCGACTTCTGGAAGGACGAATACTCCGCCAACATCATGACCCTGGCGGTCTATGGCCCTCAGTCCCTTGACCAACTCGAGCGCATGGTGCGCGAGCGTTTCAGCGCCATCGAGAACCGCAACCTTGAGATCATGGAACACCCGCAGCCGCTGTATCAGCAGGACCGGCTGCCCGAGAAAGTCACCATCGAAACCCTGAAAGACAGCCGCAGCCTGACGCTCTCCTTCCCGATTCCCTCACAGCAGGACAACTACGACACCAAACCCGTGTCTTACGTGGCCAGCCTGCTGGGCCATGAAGGTCCGGGCAGCCTCTTTGATGTGCTCAAACAGGCCGGCCTGGTGGTCAGCCTCTCCGCTGGCCTGGGCATGGATACCGGCAGCCACGCCACTCTCGACATCAGCATGGCACTGACCCGCGAGGGGCTCGAGCGCCAGGATGAAATCATTGCGCTCACCTTCGATTACATCGACATGGTCAGGAAGAACGGCATCAGCCGGGCACGTTTCGAGGAGATGCAGCAACTGGCCAACATCGATTTCCGCTTCCGCGAACGCAGCGAACCCGTGCGTGAGGCCATGCGCCTGGCCAGCCTGCTGAAAGACTACCCGCCCGAAGACATCCTGAGCGCGCCCTGGCTGATGAGCCGCTACGCGCCTGACCAGTATCGGGACATTCTGGCGCGACTGACCCCGGACAACCTGAAGGTGTGGGTGTCGGCACCCGACCAGAACTTCGACAACCCGATGTTCACCGAATGGTTTAAAACCCGCTGGCAGCGGGAGCCCTTGCAACTGAACACGCAGGCCAACCCAGAGCTTGCCAGCCAACTATCCCTGCCCGGCGCCAACCCCTTTGTACCGGAAGACCTGGAGCTGGTCGCCGGCGCCACCATGGCCCACCCGACACTGCTGGGCGAGAAGAACGGGATGGAAATCTGGTACGCCCGGGATACCCGGTTCGGCACCCCGAAAGCCAACGTGTTCTTTGGCCTGCGCACACCCGCTGCCCGGGCCTCCGCCCGCTCGACTGTTCTGACGGAACTGCTGGTGGATGCGGTGAACGCGAACCTCAACGCCTGGGCTTACTCCGCAAGGTTGGCGGGATTGGAGTACAGCGTCTATCCCCACCTTCGTGGCGTGACGTTACGCGTAGGTGGTTACAACGATAAACAGTCGAAACTGATCAATCGTATTCTGATGGAGTTTGCCGACCCGAAGCTGACTGAACAGCGATTCCAGATTGCACGGCAGCGACTGATTGACAGCCTTGAAAACCAGTTCAAGGAGCGCCCGGTTTCCCAGATTACCGACTTTATCCAGACCGCTCTGATTGACGGCACATTCCCGATAGAAGACAAGCTGAGGGCTGCCCGGGAAGTCAGTCTCGATGAGTTGAAGGAGTTTGCCCGGGCCCTGATGGAAGAAACCGATCCGGTGATGCTGGCTCATGGCAACATCACACGCGCCAGCGCGCTTAACATCGCCGAACAGATCAACGCCATCGTACTGGCGGGCAATGAACGCACAGAGGTGCCGCGCGCCCATGTACGACAGCTGCCGCAAGGCCAGACCCTCGCCGTGCTGGACGTTGAACACCCCGACACCGGCTACACCCTCTATCTTCAAGGCCGGGACACCTCCTTTGCCGAGCGGGCCCGCTTCCGCCTGCTGGCGCAGATTATGAGCAGCCCGTTCTACGAGGAAATCCGGACCAACCGGCAGATGGGCTACATCGTCTACGCCACCGCATTCGAGATCCTGGAAACACCGGCCCTGGGCCTGGTGGTGCAGTCGCCAGACGCCAATGGCGAAGCGATCGACGAAGCCGTGTCGGCGTTTGCCGACGACTTCGCTAAGCACCTGGCGGACATGGATAAAGCGCGGCTGGAGCGGGAAAAACAGGCGGTGATCAGCCAGTTGCTGGAACGGGACCGCCAGCTGGGAGAGGTTTCAAGCCGTTACTGGCAGGAGATTGACCGGGAGAACCCCGACTTCGACAGCCGGCAGACCCTGGCCGAAGCCATCCGCAACGTGAGCCTCAGCGACCTGATCGCAACCTTTGAGCGGACGCTGACCGAACGCGAACGCGGGCTGCTGGTGATTACCGCCGAAGACGGCGCCAACCGGGATGAAATACTGACCCAGCTGCGTCAACGCGGGCCGGTGCCCGCCAACCGCTGAAAGCGAGCCCAGTCCTCGGGCTCATCCACATCCCAGCGGGGCTCCAGCATTGTGACGGTGAGCCCAGCTGACGCCATACGTTCCAGCGTCTGTTCCATCACACCCGGCGTACCCCAGGCCACACCCGCCAGGGCCGCCGGGTTCATCTTCCGGGCGCCGATCAACACATAGCCGCCATCGTTACTGGGGCCAAGCACCACATCGAAATCCCGCAGCGCCGCTGCTGCCATACGCACATAGCCCGGGTCCACCGACGGGCAATCACTGCCGACAATGATCGCCGTAGTGCGTTCTTTTAATGCGCCTGCCAGGGCCGCTGCCATGCGCGCACCCAGGTTCTCACCGTCTTGAAAGCACTGGCGGATACCGGCACTGTTGAGTTCCTGCAGCACAGGAGCTGCATCTTCGGGGGGCGTTTCCAGCGGGCGGTCCCACCAGAACTCCACATCAAAGCCGGTGGCACATAGGTTATCCAGAACCTGAAGGCTCAGGGTGACATGGGCGTCCAGTGCGCCGGCAACGCCCAGTGCGGGAATCAGGCGGGTTTTCACCCGCCCGGCCTCCGGCCATTTGGAGAACTGCATCACCAGCGGCGCAGACGACCGCAACTCGGTATTATCCATCGGCACGGCGCACGTTCCTCCGCCACAAGACAGCCAGAGACTCCGGCGATTCACCGCGCCAATACCGCCAGCGCAATCGCCACATCAACACAATGGTACGCCACACCCCGCCCTGCTCCCAGCGCCGGCTGTCGGTGACCACCGGTGACCGCACACGAAAGGGCCGGCCAACCAGGCACAG
This sequence comes from Marinobacter sp., assembly GCA_035705335.1. Classification (GTDB taxonomy): domain Bacteria; phylum Pseudomonadota; class Gammaproteobacteria; order Pseudomonadales; family Oleiphilaceae; genus Marinobacter. Next base: position 4,620 of record DASSWD010000260.1, read on the forward strand.
CCGCTGACTGAGTTCCACGTCTTCCATCAACGGCATCTCACGATAGCCACCCAGGGCCTCAAACGCATCCCGGCGCACAAACAGCGCCTGGTCACCGGTGCAGACACCGGTCAGTCGGGAACGCTGATTCATGAACCAGGCAATCACCGGAAACATCCAGTGCCGGCCGCTGAGCCGGACATCAAACCGCCCCCACACGCGGCGAGCAGACAACGCCTGTTCAATCCAGGCCATGGCATCATCAGGTAGTTGCGTATCAGCATGCAGGAACAACAGAACGTCTCCAGTGGCCACGGCCGCCCCGGTATTCATCTGGACCGCCCGGCCGGGCGCAGAAGGCAATACCCCATCACACAGCGGCCGGGCCAGATCCGGCGTGCCGTCGGTGCTGCCGCCATCCACCACAATCACCTCATGGCCGGCGGCGCGCAAAGGCTGCAAGGCACCGAGTGCCGCCACAATACCGGCCGCCTCCATCCACACCGGCATCACCACACTCACCCGCAAAGACGGTCCCACACCACCCGACATAACGGCCTGCCCGCTGATCCAAAGCGCCAACCATAACCGGCCCGCCCCTTGAGCCACAAGCCCCCGGCGGCTATCATACCGCCTCTTCCGCGATGCCCCCGTAGCTCATCTGGATAGAGCGTCCCCCTCCTAAGGGGAAGGTAGCAGGTTCGAGTCCTGCCGGGGGTACCAATCCTCGCTAGCAATTCCCCATCTTTATCCCTCAAAACTTCTGAAACCTACCAGTTTCGGCTACCCTGAACACATAAAAATACGCCAACTCATATAGTTGCAAACGGGAAGTAACGGAAGTAAGCGCACGGACAAGATAGCCCGAATGATGGGGTCCACCTCAAAAAACGGCTGGAACGCCTGAACCAAGCCAGCGAAACCCGCTGCCAGCTGGCCGAGGCAGTGGTGGCGAGTGCCCTTGGTTGAGCCCGTTCATTTCGTTCCGCCGGTTTTCACTCAGGGTGAGTAAATCCCACACTGGATAAAAAAAGGAAAAGCTATTAACCTATTAGGTTAATAAAACTGATCAAGCATATGGAAATCACCTTCGCGACCAAAAAGCTGATGAAGCAAATGAACGATAGCCGGGAGATGGTGAAGGTTCATGGGGCCAAACGAGCCAAAAAGCTTCAGATTGTGCTGACCCAGCTCCTTGCAGCCCCCGACCTCGGGGCGTTCACACCGCCGTACAGTCCGCCCCACCGTTGCCATGAACTGACCGGCAACCGTAAGGGGCAACTGAGTATGGATCTGGACCACCCTTACCGGCTTATCTTCAAACCGGACCACGATCCGGTACCCGAACGCAGCGAAGGCGGACTTAATTGGCGAGCAGTTACAGAGATTACGATTATTGGAGTGGTGGATACTCATGGGTGATTCGGTAAAGAACCAGTACAGGCCCAACTACGCGGTCCTGCCCGGGGACGTGTTGAGCGATGAGCTCGAGTTACGGGAAATGAGCCAGCAGGAGCTGTCGAGGCGAACTGGCCTGACCCCCAAGCACATTGTCTCGATCATCAAGGGCAAGGCTCCGATTACGCCGGAGACCGCACTTAAGTTCGAGAGAACGATTGGTATGCCAGCGAACTACTGGCTGAACCTCGAGAGCAACTACCAGGAAATCAAAGCCCGCCTGGCGGAGGAAGAGAAACTTGAGGCAGACCTGACTTGGTTGAAACGTGTGCCCGTTGCCGCGATGGCCAAGCTCGGTTGGATTGAACGTCACATAGACAAAAAAGGTCAGCTCAAGGAAGTACTCAAGTTTTTCGGCATCGCAAGTGTCGATCAATGGGACGATATGTGGCCCCGGCTCAGCGTGGCCTATCGCCAAAGTAACCAGAACACAGTTTTTCCCGAGGCGGTCTCAGCGTGGCTGCGCAAGGGCGAACTCGAAGCCGCGTCCATTCACTGCGCACCCTATAACAAACAGGCATTCCGCCAAGCTCTCGATCAGATTCGTGCCCTGACGGACATGTCGCCGCAGGAATTTGTCCCTAAGATGCAGGCACTTTGCGCGGAGGCCGGCGTAGCGGTGGTGTTCGTACCATCATTGCCGAAGACAGGGGTGAGCGGAGCAACCCGCTGGATTCATTCGAACAAGGCCGTCATCCAGCTGAGCCTGAGATATCGTTCAAACGATCACCTCTGGTTCACCTTCTTCCACGAAGCCGGGCATATCCTGCTGCATGGCAAAAAAGATCTGTTTATTGAGAAGGCGAACAATAGCCGTAACGGTCTGGACGAAGAAAAAGAAGCCGAGGCAAATCACTTTGCCGAGAACGAACTGATTCCACGCCGGGAATTAAACAAGCTTATCGAGAGTGGCGCCCGAACCAAAGCCGCCATTTGCGCATTTGCAAAACAGGTGGGAATTGCGCCAGGAATTGTTGTAGGCCAGCTACAACATCGAGGTTTTCTCGACTTCAAGCACTGCAATGATCTCAAATATTTCTACAGCTGGGACCACGAGTTGTAGCCCGGACAATGGAGCACCCATGAAAAACGGCTGGATGATTCGCGCCGGCAACGGCGGCCGGTACTTTGACGACTTCAAAGACAATGACTGCGTAGCCATTGGCTGGAACAGCCTGGGCGACCTACGTAACTACCAAAGTCCCGAAGCGCTGAAAGCGGCCTACATACGGTACTTCGGCAACGCGAAGCCAGGGCGCACGGCTAACGCCATTGCCATGATTCGCAAGTTCCGGGACGACATCAAGCAGGGCGACACTCTCATCACTTACAGCCAGGAGCACCGGGAATACCTGGTGGGTGAAGATCTGGGCCAGTACGAGTTCCGCCCGGAGCCCGAACAGATAGGTGAGTTCCAGCACATACGTAAAGTGAAGTGGCTGGGCCGTGTATCCCGTGACCAGTTCAGCCAGGCCACCAGGAACAGCCTGGGCTCTGTCCTAACAGTGTTCTCGTTGTCG
>DASSWD010000261.1:0-5270 GCA_035705335.1 Marinobacter sp.
CGTGTTTCATAACGACGTGATCGCGGTGGGCAATGGCAACTGCCTGTTCTACCACGAGCTGGCATTTCTGGATGAAGACCGGGTGCTGGCAGACCTGAGGGAGCGCCTGACCGGCACTGAGCTGGAAGCGGTGCGGGTGTCAGCCGCCGAGGTGCCCATTCAGGATGCCGTGGCCTCCTACCTGTTTAACAGCCAATTGCTGAACACCCCGGATGGCATGCTGCTGGCGGTGCCTGGGGAGTGCCGTGAAGTGGCGTCTGTCAGCCGGTATCTGGATTCACTGGTCGCCTCCGGCGGCCCGATCACCGCCGTCGAGGTGTTTGACGTCAAACAGTCCATGCGCAATGGCGGCGGCCCGGCGTGTCTGCGGCTGAGGGTGGTGCTGAGTGACAACGAACTGGCGGCGATCAATCACGGCGTGCTGATGACCGATGAACTTTACCAGCGCCTGACCGCCTGGGTGGAAGCCCATTACCGTGACCAGCTGAGCCAGGAAGATCTGGCCGACCCGATGTTGCTGGAAGAAGTACGCAAGGCGCTGGACGAACTCACTGGCATTCTGGGCCTCGGCAGCATTTACGATTTTCAGCTCTGAGGCATCAGTACCGCCGGGTGGTCCGTCGCGGAGGGATTCAGCCGGTGGCGATGGACCGGGTCAACATGTCCATGGTGTGCCGGATCAGGGCATCGGCGGGGAATTGTGGGTTCTGACTGGCTTCCACCTGGCACAGCATGATCACGCCGTGCAGTGAGCCCCTCAGGTACAGCGCGGTCTGGGCCGGTGAACTGACCTTTTCCCGGTGGATGGTGCCGTCGTTTAGCCCTTTGACAATGGCGCCTTCCATCAGCGCCATCAGTTCGTTCTTCGAGCACAGCATTTCCCGGGTCTGGTCTTCGTCCGCCTCTGCAATCGCGGTAGAGGCATTGGTCAGCGCTGAAAAGTAATCCGGGGCGTCCCGATAGAACTGATAATAAGCCTCGCCCATGGCGCGAATCTGCGCCAGGCCGGTATCTGCGGCGTGGCGGGCGTTCTCGAACCGCTGCACCAGGTTGTGCCCGGCCCGCAGCATGATTCCCCGCTGAATCGCCGCCTTGTCCTTGAAGTAAACGTACAGCAGCGCCCGGCTCAGGCTGGCGGTGCGGGCGATGTCATCCATCGAGGTGCGCTCGTAGCTTTTTTCGGAAAACATCAGTTCTGCGGCGTCCAGGATAGCGTCGTAGCGCGCCTGCTTCTCCCGTTCCCTTCGCGACTTCAGCGGTTCGTTCATGGCTCTCCCGAGCGACTGTGCGGATCAGTGAGACGTCATCCGCAAAATGTGAATGATACCTGAAACGCCATATAATCCGATTATTGACAAGTTGTCAAAGAATGACATGATGTCCGCAATAACGAGTCACCGCACGGGGCAGGCCGTCATGTTTGTGTTCAATCGCACTTGGGTTCGGGTTATCACTCTGGCTTTTCTGGTAGCCGGCCTGTTAGCGGGGTGCCGTGGTGGCACCAACGATCCGGCCGACCCATCTCCGGTATCGGTCCGCGTAGCGCCGGTCACCGGCGGTGAGCTGGAAGAAATGCCACTGCGATTCTCCGGCATTGTGCGCGCCGAGCAACGGGCCACACTGACCTTCCAGATCAGCGGCACCCTGAAAACCCGCCCGGTGGAACTGGGGCAGAGGGTCAGGCCGGGCCAGTTGCTGGCCAGCGTGTACAACCCGGCCCTGGAACCGGCGCGGGATTCCGCTGCCGCCCGGCTGGAGGAGCTGCGCACCCGATTTGACCAGGCCCAGCGGGAATGGGAACGCTCCAGCGAATTGCACGAGCGGGGCGTGGTGTCAGAACAGAGCCTGGAACAAATCGCGGCGCGCCGGGACGCCCTCAGGGCCAGCATGGCCACGGCTCAGGCGTCTCTGGCCGAAGCCAGCCGGCTGCTTGACGAAAGCACCCTGGGCGCGCCCTTTGCCGGCCAGGTCGAAGCCGTGTTCGTTGAGCCGGACGAATTCGTCTCAGCCGGTCAGCCTGTGATGCGCCTGTCGTCCCCCCACGGGCGGGAAGTGGAGCTGCGGGTACCGGCGCACCTGCTGGCCGGTGTCCGGGTGGGGGATCAACTGCCCGTGTGGTCTGTTCAGCAGCGTCAGCGCCCGGCGGAGACAGGCACGGTGGTTGAAGTGGCCCGGGGCAGCTCGGTGCGCGGTGAGCTGCACCCGGTGCTGGTCAGCCTGCCCCCCAATAGCCTGGCGTCCGGGGAGCCGGTGGAAATTGGCATCACGCCGGTCCGCCCAACGGCGGTGACCGTGCCACTGCTGGCGGTACTGCGTGATGGTGACGGTGAAAGTGTCTACCGGGTGAACAACGGCGTTGCCCGCCGTGTACCCATCATCGTGGATCGTATCGTTGGCGAGCGGGTGATGGTGCATTCCGAGCAACTGGCGCCGGGGGATCTGGTCGTTTATGCCGGCATTACCCGGTTGGTGGACGGTGACACCGTGGAGGTGCGCTGATGCCGCGCCAGCTTTTGGGCCTTCTGTTAGGCAATCAGCGCCTGCTGGGCATGGTCGTCACCATGCTGTGCCTGTTGGGCATCGCGGCCTACAGCACCATGCCCCGGCAGGAAGACCCGTCCTTTCCCTACCGGGCCGGTATGATCACCGTGAGCTACCCGGGCGCCAGCGCCGAAGCGGTGGAGCGCCTGGTACTGCAGCCGCTGTCGGATGAACTGCGCCAGGTGGAAGAACTGGACATCAGCCAGGGCACCGCCCGCACTGGTGTGGCGCTGGTTCGTCTCCGGCTGCGCGACCACATCTACGACACCGACCCGGCCTGGGATCGCGTACGCCAGGCGATGGAACGGGCGCGTCAGGATTTCCCCGATGGCGTTGGGCTGATGGCCCTGGATGACCGCCTGATTGATATACCTGCGGTGGTCCTGGCGGTGGGCGGCTCCAGTTCTGTGACGGAGCTGTCTGAGGTGGCGGAACGGCTGAAGCAGAATTTGTCCGACATTACCGGCGTGTCGCGCATTGAGCTTGAGGGCGATGCCGACGAACAGATCACCCTGGCGCTGGACGACGCGGCCCTGTTCAGACTGGGCATCTCGCCCCGGGCCGTTCTTGACACCCTGGCAAGCCGAAACCAGACGATCCCCGGCGGCTTTGTGGTGGTGGATGGCAAGCGGTTATCCGTGCTGCCCAACTCCGAGTTTGCCGACATCGATGCCATTCGCGCCACCCCGATAGAGCTGCCCGATGGTTCCCAGGTGCCGTTGGCGGCCGCCGCTGAGGTCTGGCGCGGACCGGCGGAACCCAGGCAACCGGAAACCTGGTTTGACGGCGAGCGGGTGGTTCTGGTGTCGATCATCATGGAAGAGGGCAGCACCGACGCCATTCGCTTTGGTGAGCGCATTCGCGAACGCCTGGAGCAGGTGCGGGCAGAATTCGCGCCCTATGAGATCCGGGAGATGTTCTTCCAGCCGGACAAAGTCTCCGAGCGCCTGGTCGACCTGGCCTGGAGCCTGCTGTGGTCGGTGCTGATCATCGTCGCGGTGGTGTTCACCGGCATGGGCATCCGCATGGGCTTGCTGGTGGCGTCGATCCTGCCCATGGTGGCGCTGATCAGCGTTGGCCTCTACGACCTGGGCGGCGGCGTGCTGCACCAGATTGCGGTCATTGGCATGGTGATCTCGCTGGGCATCCTGATCGACAACGCCATTGTGATTGTTGAGAACATCCAGGGCTACCTGGATGCCGGCGAGGCCCGCATGACCGCGCTCCAGAATGCCATCCGTGAACTGGCCGGGCCGCTCGGCGCGTCCACCGGCACCACCCTGGCGGCCTTCGCGCCGATGCTGATGGCCAAGGGTGGTGCGGCGGACTTCACCCGCGGTGTGCCGGTGATGATCATGCTGACCCTGTCCATCAGTTATCTGCTGGCCATTTCCATCGTGCCGCTGCTGGCGGCACGCTTCCTGAAACCCCGAAGCACCGTTCAGCAGGATCGTCTGCTGGGGCTGGCCCAGTCTTTGGGCGCTCTGGTGGAGCGTTACCCTGGCCGGTTGATTGCCGCGGGTGGCCTGCTGGTGACCGTCAGCCTGGCTCTGACGCCGTTCATGGCCCAGCAGTTCTTCCCGAACGCTGACCGGCCAAGAGTGGTGGTGGAAATGTACCTGCCGGAAGGCACCGACCAGGCCACCACTGCAACCGCCGCCGCAACCCTGGAGAAAACCCTGCGCACCCGGCCCGAGGTGCTGGAAGTGCACCGCTTTGTCGGGTTTACCGGCCCGAGTTTCTATTACAACCTGCAGCGAGCGCCCCAAGCCCCTAACCGCGCCCGCCTGGTGATCCGTACACCAACCGTGGAAGACACCACCGAGCTGGTCAGTTGGATTCGCCACGAAGTCAGCCAGACCCTGCCGCAACTGGATATCTCCGCCGGCATTCTGGGCCAGGGCCCGCCCCGCGCTGCGCCGGTGGAAGTTCGGGTTTATCATGCCAGCGACGCCACCCGGGACCGGGCGACCGAACAGGTCTTCAGCCTGCTGCGCGCGGTGGAAGGCACTGTCGATGTGCGCCATGACCTGGACATCGGCGTGCCCAGCATTGCCATTCAGGTGGACGACGCCTCCGCTGCCCGCTACGGCCTGAGCCGCGCCGACGTTGCGCAAAGCCTGTATGGCCAGAGTTTTGGTGTCGAGGCCGAACGCTACCGCCAGGAAGACGACCCGATCCCGATCATCCTTCGGTCCCGGGAGGGTACCGCCCTGTCCCTGTCGCGCCTGCTGTCAGTCAACGTCTACAACAATCAGGGTGATGCCATCCCGCTCTCGGCGGTGGCCACTGTGGACACCACCTGGGAACCCGCCGCCCGCTACCTGCGCAACGGCGTCCGGGTCAATACCGTCACCGCCAACCTGGAAGACGGCTACAGCTTCAGCCAGGCACTGGACGGACTTTACGCAGCGCTGGAAACACAGCCGCTGCCGGTCGGCACCCGCCTGGAGCTGGGTGGCGATGCTGAAGGCTCCAGCGACGCCAACACAGCGCTGCTGACTGCAGCCCCTATTGGCATTCTGCTGTTGCTTTTCTTCTTGTTGCTGCAGTTCAACTCCTTCCGCCGGGTGGGCATCATCCTGCTGACCATACCCCTGGCCACCGTCGGCATCTTCCCGGGCCTGGTGCTCTCCGGTTCGCCGTTCGGATTCCAGTCCCTGCTCGGAGTGGTTGCGCTGGTGGGCATCGTGGTGAACAACGCCATCGTGTTGCTGGACGTGATGGAC
>DASSWD010000262.1:0-2079 GCA_035705335.1 Marinobacter sp.
ATAAAACAGCGAGGTCTCGTCCAACTGGCCGATGGTGGCGCCGTGGGCACACTTGACGTCGTCGGCGTAGATCTCAAGCTCTGGCTTGGTGTCGATTTCCGCACCATTGGAGAGCAGCAGGTTCTTGTTGTTCATATCCGCGTTGGATTTCTGGGCATCCTGGTGGATATGAATGCGGCCGTTGAAAATCGCGTGGGACTGGTCCGCGGCAATGTTGCGGTAGGTCTCTTCGCTGTTGCAGTGGGCCGCTATGTGCTCGATGGTGGTGTGGTTGTCGTAATGCTGTTTGCCCTGCGTGACCACCACGCCGTTGAGCTTGGTTTCCGCGCCTTCACCTTCCAGGCGCACCTGCAGGTCGTGCCGGCGCAGCGGGCCACCGAAGCCTACGCAATGGCTCTCGAACCGTGAATTGCGCAGCTGGATCACGCCGGTGGCACCGATGTGCTGGACATTGGGCCCTTCGATGTTCAGGCGAATGCTGGTCACCTGGGCACCGGGTGCAAGTTCGAATTCAGTCACGGTTGCCGTCAGGGCAGAGGCATCACCCCGTGAGTTGTATTCCTCGACCAGGGTGAATTGGGTGTTTTCACCCGCCTCGACGAACACCCGAGGATAGGCGGAGCCACTGGCATCGGCGCTGGTCTCATGGATCAGGAACAGGGGCTGATCGAGAACGGTGCCCGGGCGCAGCCTGATGCGAAGGCCATCCTCAAAGCGTGCGCCGTTCAGCTGGGCAAACTGCGCCTGCTGGTGGTCCAGCGTGCTGCCGAGCTTTGCTGCCAGGGCGCTGGCCTCGGCATCGTCCAGGTCGCTGAAGCTTTCAATCTGAACGCCATCAATGTCCGGGAATTCGCTGGCTTCGGGTACGAACATGCCATTGATGAACACGGCTTTATAGCCCGGAACCGCCAGGCTGTTGCCGGTCTTGCCTTCCACCGGCAGTGAGATGGCCATGTCATCGGCCAGCTTCAGGTACTTGCTGGAGTATTTCCAGTTTTCCGTCTTGCGGGTCGGCAATGGCATGTCCACCAAAGCGCTCGCCCGTTCTTTGCGCAACGCCAGCAGCGGCTCAGGCAGCGATTGCCCGGCCGGGTGCAGGAAGGCGCTGGACAGCATGGGTACTGATTTCATTCCACGGCCTCCTGATCAGTTGCTGGTGTCGTCGTCTTTGATGCCCAGCCAGCCGTAGCCTTTTTCTTCCAGCTCCAGGGCCAGTTCGCGGCCACCGGATTTGATGATCTTGCCACCGGCCAGTACATGCACGTAATCCGGCACGATGTGGTTCAACAGGCGCTGGTAGTGGGTGACCATCAGAATGGCGCGATCCTGGGAACGCAGGGCGTTGACGCCGTCGGAGACGACTTTCAGGGCGTCAATGTCCAGGCCGGAGTCGGTTTCGTCAAGAATTGCCAGCTTGGGCTGCAGCAGCAGGGCCTGCATGATCTCGTTGCGCTTTTTCTCACCGCCGGAGAAGCCTTCGTTGACGCCGCGCTTCAGGAATGCCGGGTCCAGATCCACCTGCCTGGAGACATCTTTGGCAATTTTCATGAACTCGGCGGCGTTCATTTCTTCTTCGCCACGGTGCTTGCGCATGGCGTTTACGGCGGTGCGCAGGAACTGAAGGTTGCTGACGCCGGGAATTTCCACCGGGTACTGGAACGCCAGGAAGATGCCTTCGCGGGCCCGCTCCTCGGTTTCCAGTTCCAGCAGGTTTTCACCGTTGAGGGTGACTTCGCCTTCGGTGACTTCAAACGCGTCATTGCCCGCCAGAACCTGTGACAGGGTACTCTTGCCGGAACCGTTCGGGCCCATGATGGCGTGAACCTCGCCGGCTTTGATCTCCAGGTTGATGCCCTTGAGGATTTCTTTGTCCTCGACTGAGGCGTGCAGGTTCTTGATGCTCAGCATGTGTCGGGTTCTCTCTTCTCTAATCTGTATGAATTCGTGTGTCTGCGTTTAACCAACAGAGCCTTCGAGGCTGACTTCCAGCAGCTTGCCGGCTTCCACCGCGAACTCCATGGGCAGCTCTTTGAACACTTCCTTGCAGAAGCCGTTCACGATCATGGACACCGCCTGTTC
>DASSWD010000263.1:0-6968 GCA_035705335.1 Marinobacter sp.
CGGGCGAATAAAGTGGAACTGGTCCGCCAGTTTGGCAGTTTCGGTGCGGCGCGGGTCGACCACCACCAGCTTGCCGCCCCGCTTCTGAAGGGCTTTCAGGCGCCCGCGAATATCCGGCACGGTCATCAGGCTGCCGTTGGACGCCATCGGGTTGCCGCCAATGCAGATAAACAGATCGGTGTGGTCGATATCCGGGATCGGGAACAGAATCTGGTGGCCGAACATCTCCAGGCTGGCCAGCATGTGGGGCAACTGATCATTGGAGGTGGCGGAAAAACGGTTCTGGGTACCGATGGCGCGCAGGAACGGCATGGTGGTCACCAGGGCGCCGTGGTTGTGCACATTGGGGTTGCCCAGGTAAACCCCGACGCTGTTACGGCCGTGTTCGGTGCGCACCTCATGCAGGCGGCGGGCGACGAGATCAAAGGCCTCGCCCCACTCCATTTCCTGCCATCCGTCGGCGGTTTTCCGGATGGGCCGTTTCAGCCGGTCCGGGTCCCCGTGCAGATCCTTAAGGGCAATGGCCTTGGGACAGATGTGGCCCTGGCTTAACGGATCTTCCTCATCACCCCGGATGCGGGTTATGCGCCCGGCTTCCACGTCGATGGCCACGCCACACATGGCTTCACAGAGATGACAGGTGCGATAGTGGGTGCCGTTTTCCATGGATGCTCTCCCGGTCTGCGTATTGAGGTTTTATTTTGCAACCAGATTAGCAGGAAAGCGGGGGTGGGGGAAAAGGGTTTCGGCCTTGAAAAAGGGCCAGTTCACAGACTGGCCCCGGAAGGTAAAGGAACCGGCGCCGGTTACTGCTGGGCCGGCAGGTCCTTTACGGGGTTGGAGATAAAGTTCAGATACAGACCGTTTTCCGGAATGATCAGGGGTATGAATACGGCGCCGTCTTCGTCGGTATCCGGGGGATTGATCAGGTCATCACAGGCGCCCAGATCGAACCCCAGCAGCCCAATCAGACAGGCGCCAAAATCCAACACACCCTCCAGCGCCTGCTCCGTCGTGACCAGCACGTTGATCTCCGGGCTGACGACGTTTCGCTGTTCGATCTGCATGCGGCCGTCATCAAAGAAAGTGATCGGGCCCTGAAGGTCGAGGGTGAAAGGATAGTTGAACAGGTTGTGGCGCAGTGTACCTTCCAGTGGTAATGCAAGATTGGGCGCATCCAGTGTCAGATCCGCTGAGGTTTTGAACACCGGCCGGCCGTCCTCGCCCTCGATAATGATGCCAGGGATCAGGCTGTTACGGGCACAGTCCTCGGTGCACTCCGGGTCATCCTTGGCATACCGCATGCGCAGGATCTGGGGGCCGGTCACCTGGGGCTCGCCCGGAGGGAGTATAAGATCGGTGGCGAGGTTGTTGTCATCCAGAAAGACGTCAATGGATGTCGTCGCCAGCAGTGTCGGATAAAGGAGAACACGAACGCCCTCTTTGCCTGTCTCCGGATCGATGGCGGGTCCGACGACTTCAGTATTCAGGCCATAGGTCTGGTAGATAAACTTTTTCTCGGGACATTCCGCACCGTCAGTTTCGCAGCCGACACGGGCCTGGCTGCTACTGTTGCCGAGGACCGTCGGTTGACGCGCAGGGTTTATTTCCAGCCTTGCCGCGTTGGCCGATGGCAGAAAGCCACCGCTACCGTCGCCGGCATGGGCAAACGGCTCCAGGCAATCGGTGCCGCCAAGCGTTGGGCAATCCACCACGTAATTGGAGTTGGTGTCACGGATCGGCAGGTTACGCAGCGGCGTGAATACTGTCTGTTCGGCGCCTGTCGCCCGGAAGTAAATGGTCATAGGCGGGCCGCCGGCGTCGGTTGGGTCTACCAGCAGATTGGTCTCCAGTGGCAGGCCGTTTTCACCGCAGATCATGCCCGCGCCACAGGTATCGGTATCTGCCGAGACCAGGGTGTAGCGATAGTGGGCGCCGGCTCCCCAGGGCTGGTCAGGGTAGAAACGGATCCGCTGGTTGTTCTTTTCCAGTCGTCCGGAAACCACCTCGCCAGAGCCCACCGCGGTTGCCGAATCGGAGACCTTTTCGACGACCACGGTGTCGGTATTCACCGTGTCCAGGTCCAGTGACTGGGAGAAGACCACGGTAATCGGCCGGTCAGCGGGCAGAGTGGTTATCGGCAATACATCCGGTGACTGGCCCGCAGGATAGGACAGGTCACCGCCTGAGGTATTGACCGCATCCGGGCATTGCCCATGGGTACCCGCGCTCAGGTCAATACCGGTGGTCACGCAGGGGTAACCTGGATAGGTGGTCAGCGCCAGCGGTGAGCGCGGGTCCGGGTTGGAGCCGTCCGTCACATCGGGCAGACGGATGCTGAGCGACTCGGAAACAGCGCCATTGCCGGCCAGATCAGTGAGATCGCTGTTGATCGTCAGGCTGTAATCCACGCCGTGCTGCAGGCCGCCCACCGGGTTGACGACAACGGTGGTGCCATCGACGTAACCGTCCAGGTTGCCGCTACTGACCCGCCTTTCCATGCCCAGGCTCGGATCGAAAAGGCTGATGCCGTCTGCCAGGCTGTCATGATCAATCGGTTCATCAAAATTCAGAATGATCGGGTCCCCGGGGCGCTGCATGGACTGCCGGGTGTCGGGTACGGCGTTCTCGGGCCCGGGCATCCAGCTCACCAGTTGCGGGCCGATAGTGTCGGTGAGTTCCTGATCCCGCTGGTCTGACGCATCCAACTGGGAGTCAGCGTCAGTGGCGGCCTCGATTCGGAACGCGATGGTGGAGTCCGTGAGTTCCTGGCCCAGAAGGTTCGGCTCTACCATGCCGATGGCGTCGATGGTCAACACACCATCTTCAACGATGGCAATGCCGGTGAGCTCCACGCCCAGCAGATCCTGGGACAGGGACGCGTTGGGTTGCGCCTCAACCGTGTTCATGGATACATCCATAAACAACTTCACATGGCGGGGCGCGTTCTCATCGTCGGTATAGGGGTTGGGCATCAGGTAACCGGTAGCATCAGACAGCAGGGTCACCTTGATGTCGCCGGTGGTCTGGAGCGAGTTGGTGACCGGGTTGATCACCGGTACCCGCCCGTTGATCAGTACGTCCAGGCTGCTGCTGGTGAGCACGCTGCCCTTGGGTACCCGCAGCGGCAGTGGCTCGTCCGCTTCAAAGGAGGCGGCAAATGCCAGCTCCGCAAACAGGCCGCCGGTCTGCTGAGATGGGCCCGCTTCGCCTTGCAGCACGGAATTCAGAGTGACGCCGTTGATGATCTGCCCGTTCAGGCGGGAGCGCCGGGCACTGTCCTCACCCGAACCGGCATTCAGTCCCGAATCGATCACTTCCTGGAACAGCACCACCGTGGGGCTGGTGTCTTTCGGGGTGAAGGTCTGGCTGAAATTCAGTTGCCCGCCGTTCAGGCCAGGCAGATCCGCCACCAGCAACGTGTAGCTCTGCCCTGGCTCCAGTTTGTCGCCTTCCCGGCCGCACACATCGGCGAGGCATGGGTCAATGGTGATGTAACGCTCTTTCACCAGCACGGTAGCCTCAAGCGCCTCGCCGTTCTCGTCCTGCAACTCGATACGCCCGCCCATGGCTTGCCAGTCCGGGTGCGCCGGCTGGGTCAGCCGCAGGCGGAAGGTGGACAGGTCCATCGGTTGAAAGAGGCTGTCCGGGGCCGGAATCATCTCCGCAACCGCAAAGCTGGCCGACAGGTTGTCCAGCCCGGCAATGCCGGTGATGGCGCCACGGGTACGGAACTGGACGCCCGCAGCGCCGTCAGCATTGGGGGTGGCGATGGTGCGGTTGCCCGCGGCGGTCAGGGGATCGGTAAACTCAACGGAGTATTCGGTGGCCACCGCCAGTCGCTGGTCGGGCGTCAGGACCAGACTGCGGCCGCCATCCACCGTTTCCAGATCAAAGGCCACGGCGGTGTCACCCGCCGTCACGCGGATTTTGCTGGCGGCATCGTCATCGGTGATGGCGTGGCTGAAACGCAGCACCAGTTCGGCTTTCGGGCTGACTTCCGACTGTCCATCGGCGGGATAGGAATACACCATCGTGCCTGGAGTCGGGCGTTCCTGCAGGGTTTGCTCGTCGCCGCCACAGGCGGCCAACAGCAGGGCAGGAACCAGTGCGAGGGTCTTGTTGTAGTTCATCGCTGGTTGCTCTCTTGATCAATGCCGGAACGTGGGTCAGAACTTCAGGGTGATGGAGCCACTGAACACGTGGATATCGCCATCCGCGGTCACGCCGATTTCGTTACCGTCGAAGTCCACCAGAGTGAAATCGCGCTCCTGCAGTTGCTGGTACTGGTAGCCGATGTCCAGCCGGACCGGATAGGCCAGCAGTCGAGTGCGGTTATAGGTGGCGCTCAGGCCCAGGCCGACAACAATTTTGTCGGTATCCAGGTAGTTGATTTCCGGATTGCGGGTGGTGGTGAGGGGAGATTCCTCATAGGCGACACCGCCGCGCACCGCAAAGTTTTCATTCAGCTGATATTCCGCGCCCAGGCGGGGAATCAGAATGTCATCGAAGCCGATCCGGCTGGCGGCGGCCACGGAGCCCTGGTCGCGGATGGTGTCGCTGGCAAACTCGTTTTCCAGATCCGAGCAGTTCTGTTGCTCCAGACTGCCACCCAGTCGTCAGCCGTCGCCGTTGTACTGGGCACCAACCGCCAGAGTTTCCGGCTGGAACGAGTCAATGGTAGATACCGCCAGGCTCAGGCCGGGGTCCGGGATGGTCCGGGTGACGATGATGTTGGAGTTGACGGAAGTGGAAGCCGCCGATTTTGCGCGGTAGGTGAACGCGGTCTCCCAGCCGTTGAGGAAACAGTCGCTGTCCGGGCAGAAGGTGCTGCCCATATCAATAGTGGTGCCCAGGATGGCTTTCAGGGACGGTTCGGCGTTCACCGACAACCGCTCCCGGCTGGTTTCACCCCCGAGGGTGGAGACAGCATCCAGTTGCGCGGCCGCCTCCAGCGTGATCCGAACTGAAGCCCCCGGGGAAATGCCGCGCCAGATGGGTGTGGCGCCACCGATGTTCAGGAACAGCGGCTCTTTTCCATACTGCAGGAACTGGCCGGATTCCGTGGTCTCGGAGCTGAATGCCAGCATTTCCTTGCCGTATTTTTCCACACCTGCAATGAAGCCGAGGTAAATCGGATGCTTGAAGCGAGTCAGTGACCCCAGGTTAGTTTTCATGCCGATCAGCACGTGCTGGCTGGGTGAGCTCGACAGGACATCGCCGTCTGCCAGCGGATTGGCCGACCGCAGTTCCTGCTCAGCGTGCAGGAGGCCGGTGGTCAGTTCACCGCGGCTGTCTTTGGTCAGTGCTGCCGGGTTGTAGTAGGTCGCGGAAACCTGATCGTTGAACATGGACAGTGATTGCGCGGTGGCCACATCCACCGGCATCACGCCGTAGCTGGTACCTAGATTGCCCATGCTGGCGGAGGCCGGTAGGGCGAGGGAGGCGGAAACCGCGGCAACGGCAAGGGACACCGCCCGTACTGGAAATCGGGGGGAAAGAACCATCGTTATACACTCCGAACACTCATTATTGTTGTGCGTGGCCCCATCCGTAGGGAGAAAACCTGACGGGAGGTCCGATCGGCTTTCAGTGTATGAGGCATGTCAGATCGGGACGTTGGCAGTTTTGACACGATTTCGTGTCGGAAAAACCACGTCTCGGGGCATTGTGCCCATAATTAATGGAAAACCAGCGAGTTAGCAGCAGCGGAATGTGACGAAATGTTGAATTTTGTTGCAGTAAAACTGTGACGAAGGTCACAAAAAAAGCTCCCCGGAGGGAGCTTTGAGGGTTGTAAGAAAAGCTGACGCTTAAGACTGGGGCGCTATTTTGCGACGGAGGGTCAGCAAGCCAAGCAGACCCAGGCCCATCAACCCGAGGGTGCCGGGTTCAGTGACGGATACGGTATCTTTGTAGTAAAGGTTGACGTGGGACAAGCCGCCGCGCTTTTCCTTATCAGAGTCCTCGCCCTGGAAGAAAGCCCAAGAACCACTGCTCACGCCATCGACCAGTGAGAACACGAACCACTCATCAGCCTGGTTACCCGTTCCGAACTTGAAACCAAGGGCCGCACTGGCATAGCTGTCCCAGAAACTGCTGTCAAAGCTCCAGGTGCCTGTGCTGCCATCTTTGGTGTAGGTGATGTTGAACGGGTTCGGATCGTCCTCATCTGGCGTCTTCCCAGCGCTGAGGTAGCCGTCGCCAGTACCGTCATTGTTGATGAACAAATCGTTGTCATTCGCACCGGTGAGGTTGCCCACGCCCGAATCAAGGCAAGCGCTGGCTTCGCTGGTGCTCATCTGCATGTAGTTGATGTTTGGATCGGTATTGCAGCTAATGACCGCGCCCTGAGCCGCCTGCGCAGCCAGCAGCATGGCGGCCACGCTTAAGGTTGTTTGGAGACCGCTCCTTTGTCTAATCATGATTTGCCTCCTTTGGCGACATGATTGCCCCGGTTAAGGTTAAGCAATAGGTGCGCCATGCGAAACGATGTCCTTACTTTCAGTATTTTAGGCGCTGGGCCGCGTCTGGTGGCGGGGAAAGCTGTAAAGAAAGTTGACGATGTGTCTGGATGATCAGTGAGGGTGTCGAAGATTGGTGGGCCCAGCTGGACTCGAACCAGCGACCAAGGGATTATGAGTCCCCTGCTCTAACCAACTGAGCTATAGGCCCAAATTCAAGTGTTGCGATTGCCTTTCGGCAGGCTGTCTTTCGGGCCTTGCGCCCTCAAGTCAGCGGGATTATGCCTTCCTTCGGAAGGTCCGGGGCGCAAGCGCCCGTTCGTTCCGCTGCGATGTGCCACTGGCACATCGGTCGGGCCTCACCCCCTGCTCTAACCAACTGAGCTATAGGCCCAAAACAAAGCGGGCGCCATTATACCCGCGAGGGGAGGCGCCCGCTACTGTTGGAGACGCGGGGGTGCTTATCCGTTGCCCTGGTCGTCAATAAAGCCGCGCAGGTGATCG
>DASSWD010000264.1:0-6280 GCA_035705335.1 Marinobacter sp.
AGAGCGCAACACTGGCAGTGTTGAGGTCAGCGGTTCGATCCCGCTTGGCTCCACCAATTTCTAGTCCCCTTCGTCTAGTGGCCTAGGACTCCGCCCTTTCACGGCGGCAACAGGGGTTCGAACCCCCTAGGGGACGCCAATTCGGCTTGACGGTTTAGTCCACCGGATAGCCATAAAAAAACCGCCTTCGGGCGGTTTTTTTATGGGCGTATGTTTATCAGAACCCGGGCCGAGCCATCAACCGTTGGATGGAGTCACGCGCACCTCAGCGTTCGGCAATCGCGCCTTTGCCTACGCCCTCGTAAGCTTTCACCCGAATCTGGTCCGTTGGGTATTCCGTCTTCAGGGCGTCCGCGATGTGCGCGGCAATCAGCTCCACCGTGGTGTCGGTGTTCATCATGCTGACCCGGCACTCCGGCAGGGTGAGGGCGAACTCGCCCTGGTTGGCTTCGTACTCAAAGCTGATGCATGCCACGCCCTGGTCGTCCACAAACCGTCGCACCACGTCTTCCTCAGTGCCCACATAAATGTCCCGCCAGTGCTCAGCCCAGCGGGCTTCCAGAGCGGTGTCTCGCTGGCCGTTGCGATCGATGCGAATGGGGGAGCGGTGGCCGTGGGCAATGCGCTGGCAGTTGCCAAGATGCTTTTTGAGCCCATGCACGTAATGGTAGTAGGCGCCTTCGATCACCTCGGCCCGTAAATAGATGTCGATGGAGGTGACGTTGCCGGGCAACACCGCTTTCAGTTCCTGTTCCAGCAGGGCGGCGACGGCCGCGGGCTCAACGCGATCCGCCGATAGCCAGACCACAGCCTCATCCGGAGAGCGGTGCACAATGCGGCTACCGTCGGTCAACTGCCATTCAAAGGTGTCTGGCGTGTCTTCGTTCCAGCTCAGCCCCGGGTAGCCCCGGGGCACCACCAGGCGATGGTCGACCCGTTCATCGATGATGCGCTTGATGGTGCGTTTGACGTTGCTGAAATCGAACACCATGCCCTGGTCGTCCAGTTCACCGCCCAGTACCACGTCGGTAATCCAGCTTTCACCCACCAGGCCCCTTGCAGGATCCAGGTACGCAAAGTCAATCACGGTCAGGTTATCGACGAAAAGATGATTCATGGAATAGGGCAGTCCAGGCTGATCAGGTTGCACGGTGGGCGGATTCTAGCAAAAATCCGCCCATGCAGCAGACACTCATGAATCCGCACTTTCCGGCACTGGTGCTGGCCGCCGGCGCCAGCACCCGGCTTGGTCGGCCAAAACAGACCTTGCAGGGGCCGGCTGGCGAGACGCTGCTGGATATTGCCATTGCAAATGCCAGGCTGTTGTCACCGCAGGTCTGGGTGGTGGCAGGTTCCGGATATCCGTTGCTGCGCTTTCGAAGTCATCGCGCCCCCCTGGGCTGGTGGTTCAATCCCCGGTGGTCTGATGGCCTGGCAGCGTCCCTGCAGGAGGGTCTGGGCCGGCTGGATGTCAGGGCAAAGGGGGCATTTGTGCTGCTGGCGGACCAGCCTTTTCTGGACCGCGACGACCTGGAAACACTCGGGCAACGGGTGCGTGAGAATCCCCGGGAACCCCTGGCTGCCCGTTATGGAGCGCGAGTGGGCGCCCCGGCATGGCTTCCACGGCACCTTTGGCCGGCGTGTGATCAATTGCGTGGAGATGCCGGAGCAGGCGCTGTGCTGAATCGCGCTGGCGCGAAGGCGGTGGAAATTGCCGGGGTCGCGTTCGATATCGACACCCCGGCGGATTGGCGGTTGGCCCGAAAGCGGTTAGCCGAACAGCCCGGATAGCCAGGCAATACCGACGCTGAAAATACCCAGGCTGAGCGCCAGGCCCAGAGTGTAAAGGCGGGCATTGGCTGAGCGCTGTTGAGACACGTAAAGGTCGACGGTGCGCTGGGCAATATCCTCCGCGGTCTCCCGGGAAATATCGTGAGCCTGCTGGACCGCCTCGGCCTGAAGGGTTTGCCAGAACTCTGCGTCGATGGTCTGTACACTGGCGATGTGGTCTTTGAGCGTCGCCATCAGTTCGGCGGCCACGTTGTCCCGCAGGTTCCGGGTGCGGGTTTCCAGAGCGGCTGACAACGAAGTGAAGTTGGCCTCAATGGCCGCTTCCTGTTTTTGCCGGGTGTCGTCCAAGGCCCTTTTCAGGTGATCAAACTGTTCATCAAACAGCGAGCTGAGCAGTTCGTGCAATCGGTTGTTGATGTGGGTTTTCACTGCTGAACGGGCGATCTGCTCAATGAGGTCGCTGGTCAGTGGTACCGCGTTGTGACTGCCCTGACCGTTGGCGCCGGCGCTGGATTTCGGTGTCATTGCTACGGCTGCGTTTTCAGGCAGGATGCCATTTTCAACGTCGCTGGTTAATTGGTCGAGTAGCAGCCCCAGGCCGTCGGTCTGGGGCGGTTTGGTGAGAATCTTGTAAACCCCGAAATGGTGGGCTTCCTCCACAAACGACGGCGACTTTCTTGAGGTACACATGATGATCGGGATGCCTGCGGTGTCAGGGTTGCCCTTGATCGCTTTGGTGGCTTCCACGCCGTTCATGCCGGGCATCAGATGATCCATGAAGATCACGTCTGGGCGATCGTTTTGCCGCAGGAAGTCCAGAGCTTCTTCCGCCGAACCTGCCATGTTGACTTCCATGTTCCGACTTTCCAGCAGCTTGCTTAATGCAAACCGCGCCACTTTCGAGTCGTCTACCAGCAGAGCGTTTCTGATTGCCATGTCCCTTCCTCAATCGGTTACTGCGAACGCCAGGGGCCCGCGGGGGCCATCACCAGCCTTCCAACTGCGGGCACTGTGTGGCCCGGTAGCTTTTTTCCCGGTAACAGACACCGGGTTCTGTGGTGCGGGCGGTGAACACTTCCCCCGCCGCCGTGGTCAGGCGCACCTGTCCGTAGGGTTCGCCGTGTTTGAAGGTTGCCTCGATGGAACTGCCGTTGGGATTGCGCAGCCGCCCTTTGCCGTGGAACTGGCCCTCCATGTATTGCCCTTCGTACTTCTTGCCATCGGCGAACACCTCGGCGCCATTGCCATGGAATTCGCCGTTGGAAAACTCACCTTCGTAGGTGCGTCCGTCCGGGTAGGTCAGGGCGCCAAGACCGTGGAACTCATTGTCTCGAAACCCCCCTACGTACAACACGCCGTCGGCGGTCGTCAGCGAGCCCGCGCCATTCAGTTGGCCGTCATCCCAGGTGCCGGTGAGCACGTCGCCATTAGCCAGGGTCAGGGTTCCGCGCCCTTCAAACTGGCCGTTCACGAAATGCCCCTCATAACGCGCGCCTGAGTTGTCCTGCCAGGTGCCGTCGCCGGTGCGAACGCCGCCGATCCATTCGCCGTTGCGGTAGTTCACCGCGGTGTAGGCTTCCAGTTGGCCCACCAGTGTCAGCGCTTCGCCGGCGGCCAGTTCCACCGAGCGTGACCAGGGCTGGTGCCCGGGTTTTTCGATGGCGATGTCGTAACGGCCGGGGGGCAGTTCAAGGTCCAGTCGGGTGGCGCCGTAGACCTTGCCGTTGATGGTGACCCGGTCATCCATGACATTGGAGCGCAGGGTCAGTGTGCCTGTGGTGGGTGCGGGCCTGGCGTCGGTTTGCCGCGCCATGGCCGACAGGGGTTCGGCTTTGGCGAGCTGCTCGGCCTTGGGGGCTATCGGGTCGATGTGGAAGCGCTCTGAAACCACCGGAGGTTCCGGCTCAGGCGCTTGGTCACGGAACACGACGCCGGAGGCGTGGGGCCGCTCTGGTTCGGGCGGGAGGTCGGCTAGTGTTTCCTCAACTGCCGGGGGCAGGATGTCTGTCTGCGGCTGCTCGTCACGAACCGCCGCAAAGCCGGCGGTCACCAGCAACATGAGCGCGAGGGCATTGGCAAAGAGCAGTGGCCTGACATCGACCATGACGGAACCTCATCATCCTGATATCGGGATAGGTGTTGATGATTCCATCTTAACCAGTGACTGCAAAGTTATGTAACAGAAAGTGTCTGGAGTTAACGAGAATGCTCGCCGTATCACACT
Source organism: Marinobacter sp. (assembly GCA_035705335.1). GTDB lineage: Bacteria > Pseudomonadota > Gammaproteobacteria > Pseudomonadales > Oleiphilaceae > Marinobacter. The sequence goes on from DASSWD010000264.1 coordinate 4,016, forward strand.
TTGTCGGGAAGCGAGTCATGGTTGAGCTGCTCCCAGGCCTTCATGTAGACATCGGCTTCATATTCGTAGGGGGATCGGAAGGGGGTCAACACAAAATCGAACACCAGGAAAAAGGTGCCCACCGAAAACCAGGCGATGAACACTGTGCTCAGGGTCGTCGCCTGTTGTTCCGGGTTGGAGTCCACAAACGACTGCAGCACCGGGATAAGGTCGGTGGCCACCACCACCGGGTTGAAACTGGCCATAACGAAGGGCAGCCAGAAGGCCATCACTAGCGGGAAAAAACCATAAGACCAGAGCAACCGGCGCAGCAGATACAGGGCAACTTCTTTCCAGAACCGGTGTCTGAGTTCCGGCACCTTGCGTATCTGTTCCAGATAGCGACGGCGTTCTGCCCACCAGGCAGCAACTTCGGGGGCTTCGATCGGGTTCCGGGTACGGCTGGAATCGGTCATTCTGGGCGGGCTACCTTGTTGCGTCCGTTCGGTGCATGATAGCTGATAGTACGTGTTACCCTGTAATTATCAAAAGGGTTATACCCCTGTTTTCCATTGTTCAAGCACAGGATCGTTGTAATGGCTGCAGTGACAGAAACCACTATTCACCCGGCGTTTGAAAAACTCCGCAGTCACCGGATTGGCACCCTGAACCTTGAGGTTGAGGAGTATCGCCACAAGAAAACCGGTGCCCGCCACCTGCACCTGGCGGCGGACAACGACGAAAACGTGTTTTTTGTAGCGTTGCGCACCTTTCCGATGGATTCCACCGGCGTGGCGCACATCCTTGAGCACACGGCGCTGTGTGGCAGTGAACGCTACCCGGTGCGCGACCCATTCTTCATGATGATCCGGCGCTCGCTGAACACTTTCATGAACGCCTTCACCAGCAGTGACTGGACCGCGTACCCGTTCGCCAGCATGAACCGCAAGGATTTTGACAACCTGTTGCAGGTGTATCTGGATTCGGTGTTCTTCTCCCGCCTGGATCCGCTGGATTTTGCCCAGGAAGGCCATCGCCTTGAATTTGACAAGCCGGACGACCCCAACAGCGATCTGGTCTATAAAGGCGTGGTGTACAACGAAATGAAGGGCGCCATGAGTGCACCGACCTCCCAGCTGTGGCAGAACCTGACCAGCCATCTGTTTCCCACCACCACCTACCACTACAACAGCGGTGGTGAGCCGGACCATATCGTCGACTTGAGCTACGACGACCTGGTGAAGTTCTATAAGCACCATTACCACCCCAGCAACGCCATTTTTGCCACTTACGGCAACATTCCGGCCCGTGAGCACCACGAAAAGTTCGAGGAGCTGGCGCTTAAACGCTTCGACCGCCTCGACATCGAACTGCCGGTGCGGGACGAAAAACGCCTGTTTGCGCCCATTCGCGTGGAGCAGGGTTACGCCGTGAGCGAAGGCGAAGACACCGCCAACAAGACCCACATTGTGATGGGCTGGTTGCTGGGGCACAGCTTCGATTTGCAGGAAAACCTCGAAGGCCAGTTGCTCTCCGCGGTGCTGCTGGAAAACAGCGCCTCTCCGCTGATGCGGGCACTGGAAACCACCGACATCGGCCATGCGCCGTCGCCCATGTGCGGGCTGGAAGACTCCAACCGGGAAATGACCTTTGTCTGCGGCATTGAAGGCACTGAGCCGGAGCACGAGGGCGATCTGGAACGTCTGATCGAATCCACCCTGCAGTCGGTGGTGGAAGAGGGCGTCAGCCAGGACCGGCTGGAGGCGATTCTGCACCAGCTTGAACTCCACCAGCGGGAAATCGCCGGTGACCAGTTCCCCTATGGCCTGCAACTGATCATGAGCGCCATCGCACCGATGGTGCACGGGGGCGATCCGGTGGAGTTGCTGGATCTGGAGCCGGTGCTGGCCACGCTGCGTGAAAAGATCAAAGACCCGGCTTACGTGCCGGGCCTGATTCGTCGCAAACTGCTGGAGAATCCGCATCGGGTAACCCTGACCCTGCGTCCGGACCAGCAGCTGGAGCACCGCCGCCAGCAGGCCATCCGCGAGGCCCTGGCCAAGCGCAAGGCGAGCCTGACCGAGACCGAAGTCCAAGCCATTATCGAACGCGCCCAGGCGCTGGAAGAGCGGCAGATGCGCAAGAACGACGATTCCATCCTGCCGAAAGTCGGGCTGGACGATGTTCCGCTGCAAACGCCGGAGCCGGAAGGCCAGCACGACGCCGACATCAACGCCACCGTTTATGCCCGCGGTACCAACGGCCTGGTGTACCAGCAGATTGTGG
>DASSWD010000265.1:0-9008 GCA_035705335.1 Marinobacter sp.
CGCTGGTCGATGCGGACAAACTGCCGATCAGCCCGGCGCTGGTTCGCCTGGTTGGCGAATCCGAGGCAAAAAAGTTGGCGCTGACGGCGGGCGACGATTACCAGTTGTGCGTTACCATGGCGCAGGACCGGTATCTTGCCCTGCCAGCAGAGGTCCGATCACAATTGACGGTGATCGGTACAACGTCGTCTGAACCCGGTCTCCGGGTGGCGGGCGCAGAGCTGGCAGGGCTGCCCACAGGTTTTGATCATTTTGGGAGGACGGTTTGAGTCACGAGCACCCGGAATCGGAACTCGAGTTGGCGCCGGTGATCCTGCCGCCCGGTTTCCTGAAACACCCGGTCCATCTGCTGGCCTTCGGTTTTGGCAGCGGCGCCGCGCCCAGAGCACCGGGCACCTGGGGCAGTCTGGCGGCTATTCCGGTGTGGTACCTGTTCATGTGGCTGCCGCCGCTGGTTTACTGGCTGGTGGTATTGGCGGCATTTCTGGTCGGTATCTGGCTGTGTGGCAAAACCGCAGAGGCACTGAAAGTGCATGACCATGGTGGCATCGTCTGGGATGAGTTCGTGGGCATGTGGATTGCCTTGGGGCTGATTCCCGACCAGATCTACGGCGTGCTGATGGCCTTCATGCTGTTCCGTCTGATTGATGTCTGGAAACCTTGGCCGATCGCTTGGGTGGATGAGCATTCTCCTGGCGGCTTCGGGATCATGATTGATGACGTGCTGGCAGGAATCATGGCCCTCGGGTGTCTCTGGGCCATTGATGCGTGGGTCATGCCCTTCATGCTGTGAAGGGCATTCACAAGAGGACAGCGGATCAATGGACCCGCTGTTCCTCCGGTAACATTCTCACGACATGCAGAAACCGTTTGAGGCCGATCTCTGCCCGCTCGCGAGAAGCAAAAGGCCCGCTGTCGAAGCCTTCCCGGGTGGTGAAGTACCATTTGCCGCCCACACAGAAGAACCGACTGCTGCGAAACGGGATGGGCCCCTGTTCTCCGGACCTGATTTGAGTGTCCATGGTGTCTCCTGAGCCCTCTTATGGAATTCTTTTCGGGCACCGCGTTATAGAAGCCGATCTCATTTAAGGTAATCCAATTCAGGCCGAATTCAACAAATTTTTACATTTCTTCGATGGACGGTCTGGCCTGGACCGGGGAAGCCCATCATTCATCTGTAAACAAACCCCGCTATCCTTGCTCTGTTCCCCGGCTGGGGTCAGAATGCGATGACTCTTAGCCGGCAACATTGGCTCCCTGATGGGCCATTGCCGTATTCCGGTATTTCCAATTCCCAAGGAGAACGCATCAATGAAACTCGGGTTTCGGGCCATTCAGTATGGCGTCATTCTGATCAGTCTGTTCATGGTAGGTTGTGCATCGTCGGTGACCCGGGTAAACACCTGGGAGGGCACCCCGGCTGGCGCAGAGGACCCGGCAGTATTGAAGGCGCCTGGCGAGATTCAGGTACTGCGTGTGAACGGTCAGAGCATGACCAATTTCCTGATTGACGATCTGGCCCTGGATTACGGCCTGCTGCCGGGTGAAAACGAAGTGGTGTTTACCTACAAGACCATCTGGGCCAAGTCAGGTGTCGTGCGTAACGGTGAATCCAAGGTCCACATTGTCGAAAGTGCACCCCAGGTAGTGCGGTTTGACGCGACGGCCGGCAGTGTGTACGAATTTGAATACCCGGTGCCCGAGAGTCGTCAGGAGGCCGAAGCCCTGATGGTAGACTTCTCGGCGGATATCGTAACCGCCGGTGGTCAGACGATTGCCAGCTCCAGCGCCTGGGATGGCCGCAGCACGGTTGCCCGGGCCCGCACTCCGGTGCCGGCGACCAGTGCTGATTCGAGGGCGGCTGGGGGCGATACCCTGGAACAAATGAAAGCGCTGTGGGCGGAAGCCTCCGAGGAAGAGAAGCGCACCTTCCTGCGCTGGGCATTCGAGTAATCCATGGGGGCCGGGGCGTTTCTGTCCCGGCCACACCCTTTATTTATGGCCTCAAACGGCCCAGCCCTCGCTTCAGTACGCCTTCCATGTAGGCCAGCACTTCGTCCGTGAGGGTCTGCCGGCTGTCGTCCAGTCTTTCGGGCAGGGCTTCGTCAGAACCAGCATTGGCCACCGCCCCCTCAATCCGCTCCAGGCTGGCTTCAACCAGCTCGTCGAACTGATCGCCATCAGCGACGACATCCGGGCAAAGTGTGAAATTAAGCGTCAACTGCCCCTGGTAGCTGACAGCGACAACCACCAGCCCAATGCCGTCAAACAGCGGGGCGCTGTTGTATTGCTGTACTAACTGCGCGCCCTGAAGGTACAGCGGCACCTGTGGCCCCGGCACGTTGGTGATGGGCAGGTTGAACAGCGGCTGATAGCGCTGGGCCACCTGAAGCTCGGAGTACAGCCGTGCCGATAATGCCAGCAGGGTGGAGGGCAGCAGTTCGGTGAGCCGGTCAGCAGCGATCGCTTCCCGGTAGGGCTCAGATTGCACCGCGTTCTGATGAATGCGGCGGATGCGGGTGGCCGGGTTGGGTTCGGTGGTTGCGAGTTCCAGCAACATGGCGGACATCTGATTGCCGGTGGCCCGCCGCAAACTGTTGGACCGCACGGAAATCGGCGTCATGGCCACCATGGAACGCTGGGCCTGTCCGGTGTGGCCGGTTTTGCTCAGGTACTGCGTCAAGGTTTCCGCGCACAAGCCGAGAACCACGTCGTTCAGGGTGACCTGGCCCAACGCTGCTTTGATGGCCTTGAGTCGGGACAGGCGAACGCTGGCCGATACCAGTCGCCGGTTGGCGGTGATCTGTCGGTTGAAGGGGCTTTGCGGAGCGGTGAACAGAGGCAGCGGCAAAGGTAATTTGCGCAGTTGCCGGAAAACCAGGCCCCGGGCAGTCACTTCCGCCGCGTTGTAGGCCAGGGAAGCGAACTGCAATGGCGTTTTCAGTATGTTGGCGCTGGCCTGCAGAAACACCCGTTCGTCGGATGGCTGGGCCCGGGCTTGCCAGGGTCTGGGCGCGGAGATCGGCCGCGGATCCGGGCTGTATTCCAGCAGTTTGCCCATGATTTCTTCACCGCTGAACGCGTCGATGGCCGCGTGGTGCATTTTTACAATCAATGCAAAGCCGTCTTTCGGGCCTTCGGCTGAGTCAATCTGGAAACCGTCAACAAACGTGATGTGCCAGAGTGGCCGGTCGCGCTTGAGCGGTTCCTGCAGAATCCGGGATGCCAGGGCCATCAGGCTGGATTTATGGCCATGACTGCCCAGGTTGACGTGCGCGAGGTGGCGTTCAATGCTGAACTCGGTATCGTCAACCCAGTAGGGACGCCCGAGACGCAGAGGAATTTCCTTGAGCTTCTGCCGGAACAGCGGCACCACATGCAGCCGGCTGCGCAGATAGGCCACGAACGTCGTGAACGCCAGGGGGCTGGACAGTCCGCTGGCGTCAAACAGGTAAACGCCACCGATGTGCATCGGTGTGGCTTCGGATTCCAGATACAGGAAAGAGGCGTCCAGCTCCGACAGCTGATGCATCCGGTTCACTCCCTCGTGAGTCGATTGCGTTGGTAGGCTGCGAGTATACCCCGGGCGCCGGCGGCTCCGCTTGGCCGATTTGCCTCAGCTTTCATCAGTGTTCAGCCAGCGCTGCAGGGAGGCGTCGTTGCTCAGGTGATCCCAGAACCACATCAGGGCCTTGCCTTTGTCATCGCTGTGCCTGGCCAGGTGAATACTGATGTTCGCCCGGGGTTCGTGCACGTTTTTGGCGACCAGCGCGCCGGACGCCAACTGCGCGTGAATCATCGGCTTTGGCAGCCAGCCGACGCCGAGTCCGGCCTGCTGGACGGCGATCTTCTGATCAATGTTACTGACCGTCAGGGTCCGTTGTCGGCGGAAGATACCGGCATTGCCCGGAGGCAGTGAGCGCGAGGTGTCCGCCGCCACGGCGGCGGGGTATTGAATGATGTCGGCTTCGGTGAGTGGCTCTTTGGCTTCGGCCAGCGGATGGTCAGCCGCCACCGCAAAAACAAAGGTCATGTTGCCCAGTGGCTTGGTGGCGAAGCTGCCGGCGGGTTTGCTCAACTGGTCCGCACCGACAATCAGGTCCACCCGGCGGCTTTGCAGCGCGTCCCAGGTACCGGCGAAAACCTCTTCGACCAGTTGCACGTCAACCGGCACGCCCAGTTGATAAAACGCGGACACGGCGGGAAACAGGGCTTCGGCCGGCAACAGGGAATTGAACCCGATGCGCAGACGGGTTTCCCAGCCCTGGGCCACCTGCCGGGTGGTGTGGGCGAGGTTTTCGGCGGCTTCCAGCAAAGAACGCCCCTGGGACAGTAAATAGCGGCCGGCTGGCGTCAGCACCGCCTTGTGGCCGCTTCGATCAAAAATATCGACATTCAGATCTTCTTCGAGCTTCTGGACGGTGTAGCTGATGGCCGAGGGCACGCGAAAAAGCTCGGCGGCTGCGCCGGCAAAGCTGCCCTTACGGTCAATGGCGTCCAGTACTTTGAGTGCGTCAATGGTGATGGCTGTATGCATGTTCGAATTATCTGAAAGTGTTTGCCAGAAAAGCTTGCTATCAGCCTAGCAGGGGAGCCGGTAGCCTGTCTGCATCAATGAATGTCGGGGCCGGTTGCGTGAGGTCCCTGAGGAGGCAGCATGGGACTTTTGGTAGACGGAAAATGGGTAGATCAGTGGTACGATACCAGCAAGACCGGTGGCAAATTCGAGCGTGAGGCCGCGCGATTCCGTAACTGGGTTACCGAAGATGGTTCGGCGGGCCCGGACGGCAAAGGTGGGTTTGTTGCCGAAAGCGGTCGGTATCATCTGTACGTGTCGCTGGCGTGCCCCTGGGCACACCGCACGCTGATTTTCCGCAAGCTCAAGGGGCTTGAGCCGCACGTTTCGGTCTCCATCGTGCACCCGGACATGGTCGAGAACGGGTGGGAATTCCGCCCGGGACACGACCTGCATCCCGATCATCTTTACAACGCGGATTTCCTGCATCAGATCTACACCCGCGCCGCGCCGGATTACTCGGGCCGGGTTACGGTGCCGGTGCTCTGGGATAAACATGAACAGACCATTGTCAGCAACGAGTCGGCCGACATCATCCGGATGTTCAATACCGCCTTTAACCGGCTGGACGGTGTTAACGCCGAACTGGACTTCTATCCGGAGTCACTGCGGGGCGAGATTGATGCCATCAACGAGCGAGTGTACGAAACCGTTAACAATGGGGTTTACAAATCCGGCTTCGCCACCGCTCAGGACAAGTACGAGCAGGCGTACAGCGCCCTGTTCGAATCACTGGATTGGCTGGAGGGCCTGCTGGCGAAGCGTCGCTACCTGACCGGCAACCAGATCACCGAAGCCGACTGGCGTCTGTTCACCACGTTGATCCGCTTTGATGCGGTGTACTACAGCCACTTCAAGTGCAACCGGCAGCAGATTCGTGATTATCCAAACCTGTCTGGTTACCTGCGTGAGCTGTATCAGCAACCGGGCGTGGCCGAGACGGTCAGCATTGATCAGATCAAGCGCCATTATTATGTGAGTCAGCGCACCATCAACCCCACCCAGGTTGTGCCAGTGGGGCCAGTACTGGATTTCGACGCGGCCCACGGGCGCGAAGGCATCGGCCAGGTCAGCTGACCCGCGCGATGGCCACTTCGGTCAGTTGCTCAAGGGCCTCCTTGTGCGGTGAAGCGGTGAGGCTGCTGAGGCAGGCCTGCGCTGCGTCGGCCTCTTCCTGCGCGCGCGCCATGGTGTATTCGATGGCGCCGGAGGTCCTGACGATGTCCAGAACCCGCGGGAGATCGTCCAGGCCGCCTTTGCGGATGGCCTGGCGGATCAGTTGTCTTTCCTCATCGGAACCTACTGCCATGGCCCGGATCAGCGGCAGGGTGGTCTTGCCTTCGGCCAGATCATCGCCGACGTTCTTGCCCATGGCTTCCGCGTCGCCCTGGTAGTCCAGAACGTCGTCCACCAGCTGGAACGCCAGGCCCAGATGCTGGCCGTAGGCGCTCAGCGCCTGCTCCTGCTCGGGCGTCGCGCCGGCGAGCAGGGCGCCGGTTTGGGAGGCGGCTTCGAACAACATGGCGGTTTTGTTGTGGATCACAAAGCGGTACTGTGCTTCGGTCAGGTCCGGATTCTTGACGTTCATCAGCTGCATCACCTCGCCCTCAGCGATCACTGCCGTGGCGTGGGACAGCACCTCCATGATGGGCAGGCTTTTCAGCTCCACCATCATTTCGAACGCGCGGGCATACAGGAAGTCGCCCACCAGCACGCTTGGCGCGTTGCCCCATCGGGCATTGGCGGTGCTGCGGCCCCGGCGCATGTCGGAAGTGTCCACCACATCGTCATGCAGCAGGGTGGCGGTGTGCAGGAATTCAATCACCGCCGCCAGTTTCAGGTGGTCATTGCCCCGGTACCCCAGGGCCTGGCTGGACAGCAGCACCAGCAGCGGGCGCAGGCGTTTGCCGCCGCTTTCAATGATGTACTGGGCAATTTTTTCCACCAGCGGGACATCGGAGGCAAGACGCTGGATAATCAGGTCGTTCACGCGGCGGAAATCGTCGGCCACGGTGTCGTAGATGCGCTGGGCTGTCATGGGGCTGGTAAGTCCCTTGCTGGTGATGGTGAAGCGTTTTTGGGCAGGTCGCGGCAATGCTAGGTATTGCTGCTTACAGTGTCAACTTGGCCGGCCATCCGGCTTGTATTGGTGTGCGGCTTTTCGTACAATCACGCGCCCAACTCATCCCAACCTGCGCTCCCTGCTATAGGGTTGCCAGAGCGCTTCCCTTAGAACCAGGTGGATAAGAGCAGGGATGGGTCAATCGCGGAGACTATGAATGTACGCAGTTATTGTTAGCGGTGGTAAGCAGCACCGTGTGAAAGAAGGCGAAACCCTGAAGCTGGAAAAGCTGGAAGTGGAAACTGGCGGTAACGTTGAGTTCGATCGCGTTCTGCTGGTTGCCGACGGCGACAACGTCAAGGTTGGCGCTCCGGTTGTTGACGGTGCCAAAGTGACCGCCGAAGTGGTCAGCCACGGGCGCCACGACAAGGTTCAGATCATCAAGTTCCGCCGTCGTAAGCATCACATGAAGCGTCAGGGCCACCGTCAGTGGTTCACTGAAGTCAAGATCACGGGTATCCAGGGCTGAGCCCTCGATTAACCCCTTAATGAAGGAGGCTGGTAATGGCTCATAAAAAGGCAGCAGGTAGTACCCGTAACGGTCGCGATTCCGAGTCGAAACGACTTGGTGTCAAGCGCTTCGGCGGCGAGACCGTATCTGCAGGCAGCATCATCGTTCGTCAGCGCGGCACCCGTTTCCACGCTGGCAGCAACGTAGGCATTGGCAAGGACCACACCCTGTTCGCGAAAGCGGAAGGCCAGGTGAAGTTCGAAGTCAAAGGCCCCCAGAACCGCAAGTTCGTGAGCATCGTTCCGGCTGCGTAAGCAGCGGCGATCCGGTTCTGTCGAACCTTGGGTGAGCTTGGTATGCTGATCTGATCAGCCCTCCAGGCAAACCCGGAGCCCCGCAAAGCTTCCTTGAGGCTGCGGGGCTTTTTAGTTTATGCAAAGGCATCTGGCGTATGAAATTTGTAGACGAAGCCACCATCATTGTCGAAGCCGGTAAAGGCGGCCACGGCTGCCTGAGTTTCCGGCGTGAGAAATACGTTCCAAAAGGCGGCCCGGACGGCGGTGACGGCGGGGATGGCGGCTCGGTCTATCTGGAGGCCGATAGTGCCCTCAATACGCTGGTGGATTATCGCTTCCAGCGCAAATACAAGGCCCAGAACGGTGAGCCTGGCGCCGGTCGTAACTGCACCGGCACCAAAGGCGAAGATCTGGTGCTGCCGGTACCGGTGGGTACGACAGTAGTGGATATGGACACCCACGAAGTGCTGGGCGACCTGACCCGTGAGGGTGAGCGCCTGAAAGTTGCCCAGGGTGGGTTCCATGGCCTGGGCAATACCCGTTTCAAATCCTCCATCAACCGTGCGCCCCGGCAAACCACCAAAGGCTCGGAAGGCGAGGCCCGGAACCTGCGTCTGGAGCTGAAAGTGCTCGCGGATGTGGGTCTGCTGGGTATGCCCAATGCCGGTAAGTCCACCTTTATCCGCTCGGTATCCGCTGCAAGGCCCAAGGTGGCGGACTACCCGTTCACTACGCTGGTGCCGAACCTGGGCGTGGTGAGCGTTCAGGCCCATCAGAGTTTTGTGATTGCGGATATTCCCGGCCTGATTGAGGGCGCCGCGGAAGGCGCTGGCCTTGGCATCCGGTTTCTCAAGCATCTGGTGCGCACTCGCTTGTTGCTGCATCTGGTGGATGTGGCGCCCTATGACGGCTCGTCGCCGGCGGCCGCCGTCAAAGCGATTGCCCATGAGCTGGAAAAGTTCAGCGAAACGCTGGCCTCTCGCCCGCGCTGGCTGGTGCTCAATAAGGTGGACATGATTGCAGAGGAAGAGCGCGAAGCCCATTGTCAGGCGATTGTCGACGAGCTGGGCTGGACCGGCCCGGTGTTCCCGATTTCCGCGATCAGCGGGGAAGGCACCCGCCCGCTGGTGCAGGCCGTGATGCGCTGGATTGAAGATCAGGCCCGGGAAGAGGCGGAGAATCCGGACGTAGCGGAGCAGGAAGCGGCCCGCCGTCGCCGGATGGATGAGGAAGCCCGCGCCCGCATCGAGGCCGAGCGCCAGGCGCGCCGCGCCGCCCGCAAGGCGGAAGACGGCGATGATGACGATTATGACGACGACGATGACTATGACGTGGAAGTGGTCTACGCCCCGGAATAGGTCATCGGTAAAAAATGCCCTTAAATGCCCCGGTAACAGGAAGGCGGTGATAACCGCAGGACAACGGAGACAGTGAGCGCGCCATGACCGAACGCCGCCAGTTGCGACAGGCCCGACGACTTGTGGTCAAGATCGGGAGTGCTCTATTGACCAACGACGGTCGCGGCCTGGATGTCGCGGCACTCGGCCGGTGGGTGGATCAGAT
>DASSWD010000266.1:0-11348 GCA_035705335.1 Marinobacter sp.
CGGTGGTGGCCTGGTGGGTGTTTGACCTGCACTGGCTGATGGCCCTGCTGGTGGGCGCAATCATCTCCTCCACCGACGCAGCCGCGGTCTTCTCGCTGCTGCAGGGCCGGGGGTTGCACCTGAATGAACGGGTGAGTGCCACTCTGGAAATCGAGTCTGGCAGCAACGACCCCATGGCTATCTTTCTGACCCTGATGCTGGTCACGCTGATTGGCCAGCAGGGGGAGGCATCGTTACTGGACGGAATCTGGATGCTGGTCAAGCAGTTTGGTATCGGTGCGGTGACCGGCATCGGCGGCGGCCTGATTATGGTGGAACTGGCCAACCGCATTCGCCTGACACCGGCGCTCTATCCCATTCTGGTTGCGGCCGGGGGCATTTTCGTGTTTTCAGCCACCAACAATGTCGGTGGCAGTGGTTTCCTCGCCATCTACCTGACCGGCGTGGTCATCGGTAACCGCCACGTCAGGATGATGCCGATGATCCTGCAGGTCCACGACGGCCTGGCCTGGCTCGCTCAACTGGGGCTGTTCCTGATCCTGGGGTTGCTGGTCACCCCATCCGAGCTGGTGCCACTGGCGGGCGCCGGCCTGATTCTGGCGCTGGCGATGATTTTCGTGATCCGCCCGATCACCGTTGCCGCCACGCTCTGGCCGTTTGGCTTCAATCGCCGGGAGCTGGCGTTTATCAGTTGGGTCGGTTTGCGCGGGGCCGTGCCGATTGTACTGGCCCTGTTCCCGATCATTGCGAACCTTCCCGATGCCCAATTGGTGTTTCACGCGGCCTTCTTCATTGTGCTGGTGTCACTGGTGGTTCAGGGCACCACCCTGGCGCCACTGGCGCGCAAACTGCGGCTCGAGGTTCCGGCCGGCGAAGATCCCTATCGACGGCTACCACTGGATGTGCCCGCCGCCGGCGACCATGAACTGATGCTGTTCCCCCTGCGCGGCAGTGTCTGGGAAACACACCGGGCACTCGGCCAGTTGCGCCTGCCGGAGAACACCGCGATTGCCGGGGTGTTTCGCAGTCAGCGGTGCCTGCAACCCAACGAGCAGTTGGAAATTGGTGCCGGTGATGTCCTGGCGGTGTTTGCCACACCGGGTGTCATCGGGGATCTGGGTAAGGCCCTCAGCGGCCGGCAGGCGCCGAAACATCTGGCCGAGCGGGCGTTCTTCGGGGATTTCGTCCTGAACGGTGATGCGTTGCTGGGGGATGTGGAACAGGTTTATGGGATCGAATTCGACGAGCTGCCCCCTGAGCTGTCTCTGGCAGAGTGCTTTGCCCGCCGCACCAAAGGCCACCCGGTGGTGGGCGATATTGTCAAGCTGGGGCCGGTGATGCTGGTTGCCCGGGCAACTGAGGCCGATCAGGTCACCAAAGTAGGCCTGAAAATGGAAAGCTGACCAGGGGCCGCGCAGACAACACGACAACATCCGTAACCAAACCCCATAACAATGGCCCCACCGGCTGTGTTATAAACCCATGGACAAAGTTTAATCTCAGGGTGCGTGTTGGTATGTTGCGGGTGTTTCGATGGTGTCTCTTGTTGGCAATGGTCTGTGTACCGGTTTCAGTAACCGCGTCGGACCTGCTGGCGAAAGCCGACACCCGGCTGGTTCCCGAGTTGCCGGATCCCTCGGCCCTGGGTATGCCCACCATCACTCAGGTTGTGGTCGACAAGGGCGAACGGCGCCTGTACCTGCTCAGCGGGGACGACCGGGTTCGGGAATATCGGATTTCACTGGGTGAGAACCCGGTGGGCCACAAGCTCTACGAAGGCGACCAGCGCACGCCCGAGGGCGATTACATCCTGGACTGGCGCAACCCGGACAGTGACTTCTACAAGTCCATCCACATTTCCTACCCCAGCCCACGGGACCGCGAGCTGGCCGAAGCCTGGGGCCTGGACCCCGGCGGCAGTATCATGATTCACGGGCTACCCAATGAGGCCGGCGACCTTGCCTTCGCCTTCGAAGGCCTGGACTGGACCGATGGCTGCATTGCCGTCAACAATGAGGCCATGGACGAAATCTGGCACCTGGTGGAGGACGGCACACCAATCCAGATCCTGCCGTGAACCACCCCCCATTGGCCCAACCGAATGACAAACGCATTAAGTTGTTGTCATGAGTTAAGAAAATTTACGTATCGCTGGTTAACATTTCGTCGCTGAGTGTTTTACACTGTTTCACGACTCCGGTAGTTGTCCACTATCGGACCCAGTTGACAGAAAGTCGTCTACACTGACTTCTGGATCCAGGAAATAAAACGACCAATAAGGGGATTTACCATGCGTAAACTGACGATCGCCGGGATTGCTCTGGCTACTGCTCTGACCGCCGGCTGTGCCACTACCGATCAAGGCGCAATCGACGAAGCGAACGCAACTGCAAGCTCCGCTGAGCAGACTGCCAACAATGCTCTGAACACCGCTAACAGCGCTGCCAGCGCTGCCCGCACCGCTCAGCAGACCGCTGAAGAAGCTCTGGCCGCTGCCCGTGCTGCTCAGCAGGCCGCTGACGAAGCCAACGAGCGCGCCAAGCGCATGTTGGAGCGCGCCAGCCAGAAGTAATTCTGACAGCACGCAAAAAAGGCCGGTGCTACCGGCCTTTTTTTATGCTCGATGAAAAAACCTTCGGGCCAGACTGCCCCGGATCAAGCCCGCGTCAGGAAGGATCAACCGGTTTTTTTGCCTGCTTTTCCATGAACGTCTTCATCATGTCCATGGGCAGCGGGAACACGATGGTCGATGAATTGTTGTTGCTCATGTCCGACAGGGTCTGCAGATAACGCAGCTGCATGGCGCCAGAGTTGGTGGACATGACATCCGCCGCTTCCACCAGCTTTTTCGACGCCTGCAGTTCACCCTCAGCGTGAATCACCTTCGCACGACGCTCACGTTCCGCTTCAGCCTGGCGGGCAATGGCGCGGATCATGGACTCGTTCAGATCCACGTGCTTGATTTCGACGTTCGCCACTTTGATGCCCCAGTCCTCCGTCTGGGCATCAAGGATTTCCTGGATGTCCACATTCAGCTTGTCTCGCTCCGAGAGCATCTCATCCAGATCGTGCTTACCCAGCACGGAGCGCAACGTGGTTTGCGCCAGCTGGCTGGTGGCTGCGCCGTAGTCCTCCACCCGGATGATGGCTCTCTCCGGATCAACTACCCGGAAATAGAGCACAGCGTTGACCCGTACCGTCACGTTGTCCTTGGAAATCACATCCTGACTGGGCACGTCCAGAGTAATAACCCGCAGGTCGACCCTGGTGATCTGCTGGATGCCGGGAATCACCAGAATCAGGCCCGGCCCTTTCACCCCCTGAAATCGACCGAGGAAAAACACCACACCCCGTTCGTATTCCGGCAGGATCTTGATCGCCGAGCCGATAATCAGTAACAGCACCACTGTGGGTACCACATAGGGAATCAGTTCACCGAGGTTCATAGCGTCTCCTTGTTTGCCATTCTGCGTCAGTTGCTGTGTTCGTTCTCACCGGGCTCCACCAGCAGGGTAAGGCCCTCCATCCCCATCACGCGCACTTGGGTGCCCGCGACCAGAGCGGAATGGCTGCGGGCGTTCCAGCGTTCCCCACCAACCTGCACATGGCCCCGGTAAAGGTCGCCATTGTGCTGGAAGTCATCGAGAGTCCGGCCAGTTTCCTGCGCCAGTTGCTCGGCACCGGACACCGGGGCCTGCCGGCGCAATCCGATAAAGCGCACTACTGTCCAGAGAATGAACCCGGCAGCCACCACGGCAGTCCCGCCAATGGTAGGCAGTGAAATTTCCTGATGCGAACCGTCCATCAGAATCACCGAGCCAATGACAAACGCTACGATGCCCCCCACCCCCAATACCCCAAAGCTGGGGATGAAGGCCTCTCCAACGATAAACGCCAGGCCCAGCAGAATTAGCGCCAGCCCGGCATAGTTCACAGACAGCACCTGGAACGCAAACAGCGCCAGGACCAGGCAGATGGCGCCGATCACACCGGGTACGATGGCACCCGGATTGGCCAGTTCGAAGATGATGCCGTAGAACCCGATGATCATCAGGAAATAGGCGACGTTGGGGTTGGTGATTACGGACAACAGTTGGGTACGCCAGTCCGGCTCGGCGCGCACGATCTCCAGCCCGGTGGTAGCCAGTTCACGCTCACCACTGGCCATCACCACGGTGCGGCCGTCGATCGCCTCCAGCAGGGTCCCGATACTGGGGGCCACCACATCAATCACATTCTGTTCCAGGGCGTCCGTTGCGCCCAGGTTCACCGCCTCACGCACCGCCTGTTCGGCCCAGTCTGCATTGCGTCCGTGGCGCTCGGCCAATCCGCGAATGTAACTGACGGCGTCTTCCAGCACCTTGCGTTCCATGGCGGTGTCACCACGGCGTTTACTGTCAGCGTCAGGCTTGTCACTCGCGGCGTCGCCCCCGTTTTCGGACGGCTCCGGGGATTCAGACGATGGCGAAGGCTCAGGCGGTGCCTCTGAACCTGGCAGCCCGCCCATCTGCACGGGCGTCGCCGACCCCAGATTGGTTGCTGGCGCCATGGCGGCAATATGACTGGCATAAAGAATGTAGGTGCCGGCGCTGGCCGCCCGGGCGCCCTCGGGGCTGACATAGGTGATCACCGGAACATCGGAGGCAAGGATGGCTTTAATGATCTCCCGCATGGAGTCCATCAGGCCGCCCGGGGTATCCAGTTCCAGGATCACCACGGCGGCGCCGTCGTCTTGCGCGCGCTCAAGGCCGCGGACAACGTAATCCATGGTTGCCGGGCCAATGGCACCTTCGACGGTCAGCACCAGTGCGGTGCGGCGGGATTCCGATTGGGCTGAAACGGGAGTGAACAGACCAGCCAGCCAGAGCAGGGTGCCGGCCAGAAACAGCATTGACCACAACCCGGTGCGAGCGTGGGAACCTGGGGGTTCTCGCAGTGCCAGACGCATCTTACCTCCCGTCAAGTCGCGCGACGATGGCGAGCTGCTCAGGGCCAGCAGGCCCACCGGGCTGTCTGCGACAGCCCGGTGCAGACGTTCAGAAGTAGACCTTCTGCTCCGGTTTGAACGCCTCCCGGTCGGCTTCCGGTTCTGCCGCCTTGCCGGAGGCCATCTGAGTCAACCGCTCACCGATCAGGGTCGGGATTCCGCTCGCCTCGGCTACCGCCAACTCGATGGACCGGCGACGAACCTGGGCATCAGGGTACTTCTCATGGAAGGCTTCCAGCTCCTCCAGTGTGGCGCGCCAGAGCATGTCCCGGTCTTCAGCGGGGTAATCTGCGTTGGGGCGATGCACTTCCAGCCACACTTCATCGCCGGACAGTCCGAGCTTTACCGGCTGGCGGATAATCTCAACCGGCGTGCCTTTCTCCACCTGATAAACGAATCGGGAAATATCCTCGTTGTACATACGGAAACAGCCCGCGCTGACCGCCATGCCAACGCCAAACCGTTTATTGGTGCCGTGGATCAGATAGCCTTCCACGCTGAGCAGCAGTGCGTGGGTACCCAGGGGGTTATCAGGTCCTGGCGGGATCATCCGTGGCAGGTATTCTCCGCGGGCTTCATAGGCGGCGCGAATACTGGGTGGTGGATACCAGGCCGGTGACTCCAGCGACATGGTGACCTTGCCATCGGTCAGCGGGGAGGGGTTTTCCTCACGACCGATCCCCACGGGGTACACCTGCACACCACCGTCGGTGTAGTAATACAGGCGATACTCGGCCAGGTTAATGACAATACCCTCACGGGGAGCATCGGGCAGCACGTAGTGCCGGGGCAGCACAACGCGGGTACCCTCACCCGGCAGCCAGGGGTCAACGCCGGGGTTGGCCTTAACCAGTTCCAGGTAACCAAAGGCCAGTTCATGCCCCAGGCCGGCAAAGGTGTCCTCGTATTCGGTGGTGATCACCTCCAGTTGACCGGCCAGATCCCCCTCCACAGGGAAAGTAGGCACCCTTGGCGAGCGGTCATCAACCGCCGGCGATGCCACAGAGGCCTCGCCCCCGGCTTGCGCCGCGCGGGTTTCCGACATGGCCTGCGACGCCATCATCAGTGACAGCCCGAGCGCCCATACCCTTCGACATTTCAACTGCATTTCGTTTGGTTCCCGTTCACCAACCCGACCATTGGGTGTTTGCTTGTTGCCCTTTGGACCGTAACGCGGCTCAGGCGTTCAACGTGGCCCAGACCGTCACCACCGCCAGGACCAGAAACAACAGACTTGCTGCGATTCTCGCGGTCGCCAGCGGCAGCCGATCCATCAACCAGCGTCCTGCCATGATAACCGGTATATTGGCCAACAGCATCCCCACCGTGGTGCCCACCACGACCCAGAACGTCTCTGTGAACCGCGCCGCCAGAACCACGGTCGCAATCTGGGTTTTATCGCCGATCTCCGCAATAAAAAACAGAAGGGTGGTGGCCGTGAACGCGCCCATGCCCAGAAACCGGGAATCACCGCTGTCGTCCTTGTCCGGAATCAACAGCCACAGGGCAATGGCAACAAAACTGACAGCCAGGATCCAGGGCAGCCATGGCTCCGGCACCCAGCTGGCGACCCAGGCGCCAATCCAGGCAGACAACGTGTGATTGAGCAGGGTGGCGAGCAAAATCCCGAAAATAATAGGTGTGCGAGTGGCGTAGCGGGCCACCAGGAACAGGGAAAGCAGTTGGGTTTTGTCACCGATTTCGGCGATGGCGACGGCCAGTGTCGACGCGAGAAAAGCATCCATTCAGCAGAACCTCAGGGCGGAGACAGTCAGACATGAGACGACGCACCTTCCGCCCAGTGGAGGTGAATCGCCTCAGGTCTTGCCAATTCCGCCTGTGGTCTGCGGAACACGGTAGCCATGGAGATTGAGCCCCAAGTGTGTTGACTACCGTTCGGCCGGTTCCCGTTTCGCCGACGCCGTTGCTGACGCCAGGTACTGAACCGGTACGAAGGCTACTCCCCCGAAGGTGGCGCCATCTTAATCAAGTATTTTCAGGATAACAAGCGTTCAGGTGTCGGCGCGGCCGGAGCCCATCCGCCAGACAGGAATGGCCGCCAGCGCCACACATCCGGCGACAAACCACCAGGCCGGCTGAAACGCGGCGAAGGTCGGTAAACTGCCCTCGTGCTCACCAAACTCGATGATCAGCGCCACCAGATTCACGCCCAGCGCCCCGCCCAGTTGCCGTGCGAAATTCACCGTGCTGGAGCCGGCGCCCAGCTGTGACGGCTGCAGGGGGTTGAGCGCGCCGGTGGACAGCGCCGGTAGCATGAAGCCAATGCCCACCCGGCCGATCACCGCCCAGACGGCCAGCCAGACAAACCCCATCACCTGGCCGGTCTGGGCGAACAGCATGGCCGAGATGGCAAACGTAACAATACCGGACAGTACCAGGCCCCGGGCGCTTTTGCGATCGGCCAGCCGACCCGCCAGCGGGAACACGGCACCGAGGATCAGACCCGCGGGCAGCATCAGCAGGCCAGCATCGGTGGCGGAAAACCCCCGGGTGGTCTGCACAAACAGGGGAATCAGATAGGTGGAACCGAACAGCGCCAGGCCCAGGGCCATGGCGCCGAGGGTGGCGTTGCGGAACACCGGCTGGCGCAGCAGGGCCAGATTCACAAGCGGGTGACGTGCCGAGCGCTCACGGATCACGAACAGGACCAGCAGAGCGGGCACCGCCAACGCTTGAATCAGCAACCGGATCCGGTCATCCGGCCAGTCCTGAAAGCGGCTCAGGGTGTCCAGCGTCAGCGCGATGGTCGTGCCCAGCAGCAACAGACCAGCCACGTCAAAGGGGTAGGGCTCGGGCCGATTGCGGGGCAGGGGCAGGAACCGCCAGGCCATCAGCACGCCCACCAGAGTGACGGGCGCCGGGGCGAACATGACATAGCGCCAACTGAGCTGATCCACCAGAAAGCCCCCGAGTACCGGCCCCAGAGCCGGCGCCAGAATGACGCCCATGCCGTAGATGCCCATAGCCTGGCCCCGGCGATCCGCCGGGAAAATCCGGAACACCAGATACATCCCCATCGGCTGCATCAGGCCGGCCATGGCACCCTGGCCGATCCGCGCCAGAATCAGCTGGCCCGGTGTAGTGGCAAAGCCGCCCAGCAGGGAGATCAGGGTGAACACCGCCATGGCCGTGGCCAGAGTCTTGCGAACCCCGAACCGATCCAACAGCCAGGCGGATCCCAGCATGGTGGTGGTCATGGCGGCGATAAAACCGGTGGCCAGCCAGTGCACCTGGCCCTGGCGCAGGCCGAACTCGATCATGATGTCATGCAGGGCCACGTTGACCACCGTGGCGCTGAGCACCGTGGCCATGGTGCCCAGCACCACCGTCATCACCGCCAGCCAGCGCCAGCGCTCGCCGTACCGGGCCCTCAGTCCCTCAACCGAGTTATCCGCCAAGGCTTACTTCTGCTTCTCGGCGTTTTCCATGATTTTATGGAACACCTTCAGGGCGCACTCGATTTCCTGGTCCGGGATCCCCTCAAGCATTTCTTCGCGCAGAACCGCCGCACGCTCGGACAGTTCATCCATAAACGCCGCCCCCGCTTTGGTCAGGTGCAGACGGCGGGCGCGGCGATCATTCGGGCAAGGCCGGCGCTCAATCAGATTTTGCTGCTCCAGGCTGTCGAGCAACCGGACAAGGGTCGGGTTCTCGATCGCCATCAACCCGGCAAGTTCGCGCTGGGTCAGGCCCTCGCCGCCTTGCTGCAGATACACCATGGTGCTCCAGCGAGCCTGGGTGACACCCAGATCCTTGAGCCGCTCATCCAGCATTTTGCGCCACCGGCGGGTCACCCGGGCGACGGCAAACGGAAACTGGTCTCTCATGACAACGACCTCCTACAAATCTTACTGTGTCAAACTTCTACCAATAGTAAGCTAACCATTGACATAAAAACAGTGTTCAAACTGAAAACACTATCGGGACCAACCGAACAACGGGCCGGCTTAACCGGCCTGTCTCAGTTCTTCCTGTAACTGCTCCACTTCAGGGGACTCGTGAAACTCGGTGTTGCGTGGGTCCAGTTCGGTAAACAACGGCGAGGTTTCGGGCATCGCGGGCACGAAGTGCTCCTGCTCCGACACCGGCACATCGTCGGTATGGGAAATCCGGTAGCTGGTGATACCCGCCAGTAACATCAGGAAACCGGCATTGCCGTAGAACAGCCCAGCCGGGCCGAACAGATTGATCAGTTCGGCCATGGCAATCGGACCAATCACGCTGCCGACGCCATAACTAAGCAACAGGGTCGCACTGGCGGCGACAATCCGGTGGCTTTCCATCCGGTCGTTGGTGATGGCGACAGCAATCGGATATACCGAGGCCGACAGCCCGGTGAAGGCGCCCACCAACAGGGTCAGAACCAGCAGATTACCGGCACCAAAGGTGGCCACGCCCAGCGCCGCACCGGCCGCCAGAACGGCCACCCAGAACATCACCCGGCGCCGGTCGAAGCGGTCACACAGCCGGCCGAGTGGCCAGGCCACCAGCATGGCGGCGACGATGGCGCTGGCCATAAACGTGGAGGTGCGGGCCACATCCAGCCCGACCATCGTGGCGTACACCGGGCCCAACGCATAAAAACCGCCGATCAGCACCCCGCAGATCAGCGCCCCGGCCACTCCGGTAAAGGATTCGCGAGCCAGTTTGAAGATCGACATGCGGCTGGCCTGCTCAATCACCGGCGCCTCCATCCGGGTCAGGGACAGCGGAATCAGGGCCAGCGTCAGCAGAATGGCCGCCAACGAGAACGGCAGGAAACTGGAGGGGTCACCCACGTTGACAATCAACTGGCCACCGGCGGCGGAAAGATAGAATACAATTTGATACACCGCGAACAGGGCACCTCGGTTAGCATTGGTGGCACGGCTGGAGAACCAGCTTTCGATGACCACCAGAACGCCGGCGATACTGAAGCCCGACAGCACCCGCAGAATCGCCCAAAGGAACGTGGACATGGCCATCGGATAAACGAGGGAGGTCACCGCAGCCAGGGCGGCAAACACCGCAAACGCGCGGATGTGCCCGACACGGCCGATGATCTTGTGTACATAAAGGGTGCCGAGCACAAACCCGATGGAGTAACACACCAACACCCACCCGATGACGTCGGGAGACACCTGCTCCAGGCTCAGCCGGATACCCAGTAGGGTCATCAGGAAAGCATTGCCACTGACCAGTAGCACAATGCTGAGAATCAAGGCAAACAGGGAGGTGACCATACGGGTCATGAAGCGGCTCCGGGGTGGTACAGGGTGGCTGATAAAAAGATAGCAGCCTTAAGGGTTGGCTGCTGTTGATGACTATTTAAGCAATCACCGGAAGCCGGCGCCACTAGGCACATGCCGAGACCTGAAGCGGCGCTGGCGCCTTATTTGACAATGTTTTACATTAATGGGTCGTAACAGACCGGATGTGTTGTAGCGGGTAACATAATTACCACGCAATCTACTGGACCGTGAGTGCTGGTTATGAAAAAAACGGACTGGCCCATTCGTTGGGATCTTCTGCTTCGATACCGTCTGATCGAAATCATTGCGCTCTGGGAAGGGCGCCTGACCACCAACCACATCTGCCACAGTTTCGGCATCGGTCGTCAGCAGGCCTCGAAAGACATCAACACCTACCTTCGCGAACTGGCACCGGGCAATCTGGTCTACGACCGCCACCTTAAAGGCTACGTTCCATCCGATGGCTTTGCGCCTGTGGTTACCCGGGGCGATGTCAGCGAATATCAGGACTTGCTCGCCCGGCAGCAGAATCTGAGCGCCACCTTCTCTGATCTGCAGCTGGGCCTGCCCGGCAACGCGGTCGTTCCGGAGCCGGCACGCCGGATTGCCCCGGAAACCATGCGCGCGGTCGTGTCTGCCACCCGTTACCACCGGCAGTTGAAGGCCAGTTACGTCTCCCTGAGCCGGCCCGAGGCCACCGACAGCATCATTGAGCCCCACGCCCTGGTGTGCGCCGGCAGCAGCTGGCATATCCGGGCCTGGTGCAACGCCAACCGGGAATTCCGGGACTTCGCCCTGAGCCGATTCCAGGGCCAGCCTGAAGCGCTGCGACAGAAAGCCCGCCACAGCGCTCAGCAGGATGAAGACTGGCAGCGCCGGGTGACGCTTGAAATCGCGCCCGACCAGCGGCTGACCGAAGCCCAGCAGGCCATCATCGCCCGGGATTACGGCATGGAGAAGGGTTGCCTGCGCATTGAAACTCGCGCGGCCCTGGCACCCTATGTCCTGTCCCGGTTGGGCATCACCTTTGACAACAGTCATCCGGACCCGCTGATCCAGCAGTTGGAACTGGCCAACCCGGACCAGCTCGGGTTCGGCAGCAAACGTGA
>DASSWD010000267.1:0-3749 GCA_035705335.1 Marinobacter sp.
CACGCCCGACCAGCGCCAGTTGTCGATCTCCACTTTCAGGGCCACAAAGGTTTCCGTTTCACTGCCGCGGTTGGCGCCGTCCTCTTCCAGGTAACCGGGCACCGGCTTGCCGGCGATGGTGCCCGCCGTGTACTGGCCACGTACCACGTGGGTTTCCATCATGTTCGGGGTAATCCGCTTGAGCGCTTTGAGCACCTTTACCTTTTCGTCCCGAATGCTGTCGGCGGACAGGTCCGCCGGCGGGTCCATGGCGATCAGGCACAGCAGCTGAAGCAGGTGGTTCTGCACCATGTCGCGAATCTGGCCAGCCTTGTCGAAATAACCCCAGCGACCTTCAATACCGACACTCTCGGCCACGCTGATTTCCACGTGGGAAATGTGGTTCTGGTCCCACTGGGAGGCAAACAGGTTGTTGGCAAAGCGCAAGGCGATCAAGTTCTGCACCGTTTCCTTGCCCAGGTAGTGATCAATGCGGAACAGCTGGTTTTCGTTGTAGACCTCACCCAGCTCGTCGTTGATCACCTTGGAGGATTCCAGGTCGTGGCCGATCGGTTTTTCCACCACCACCCGGGTGTGTTCATTGCAGCACTGGGAGGCCTTCATGTTGCGAGCAATGACCCCGTACATGGACGGCGGCGTGGCCATGTACACAATCAGCTCGTTGTTGACCGCATCCCGCCACTCGTTGAGGGCCTGGTAGCCTTCCTGTTCTGCGAAATCCAGGCGCAGATAATCCACGCGCTTGAGGAAATCGCGGGCGACGCCCTCATCAAACTCCGTTGGTTTCACATGCTGGCGCAGCTTCTCCAGCAGTTTGTTTCGCACCTCGTCGGTGCCTGCTTCGTTGCGGGCAATGGCCAGAACCCGGCTGCCATCGGCCAGCAGGTTGGCGCGCTCCAACTGATACAAAGCAGGGAAAAGCTTACGCTGGGCCAGATCGCCCAGAGCTCCGAACAGCATCAGGTCACAACGGGTGTTGCTTTGATTCACCATGGGTTCCATCTCTCTTATTATCCTGGGCACGGCCGGGGCAACGCCTCACCCAATCACTAATGTAGTAATTTTAGCCAAATAATGACATTCAAACCGCAATAATCCAAGTCAAACTTCCGTTTATTGATATTTTTACTACGCCACGAGTTTCGAAAACACGTTATAATCCATCCGGTTTTCTAATAACGATCGCACAAGATGCAGGGAGTACCCACCCATGGCGACAAACCAGGCGCACCGGGACGACAACCTTCTGGAAGATATCCAGTCCCGTCTGGACACCTTAAACAAGTCCGAGCGCAAAGTGGCCGAAGCCATTCTCAAGGACCCGACCGCCGCCACTCGCTACAGCATAGCGGCACTGGCCCGTGCTGCCGATGTCAGTGAACCGACGGTCAACCGATTCTGCCGCGGGTTCTCCGCCACCGGCTTTCCGGATTTCAAGATCCGCCTGGCCCAGAGCATTGCCACCGGCACCCCTTATGTGGGCCAGAACGTCGAGGCCGACGATACCGTGGCCGAGTTCGCCGATAAGATCATGCTGAGCACCATCGCCAGCCTGGACAAAGCTCGCCAGTCTCTGGACCCGAAAGCCCTCGCCACCGTCATCGACTACCTGATCCAGGCCAAGCAGATCAACTTCTTCGGCATGGGTGGCTCCGCCTCAGTGGCCCTGGATGCCCAGCACAAGTTCTTCCGCTTCAACATTCCGGTGATGAGCTACGACGACGCCCTGATGCAACGGATGGTGGCCGCCGGCAGCCAGGTCGGCGATGTCATCGTGCTGATCTCCTACACTGGCCGTACCAAAGAAACCGTCGAAATTGCCCAGGTGGCTCGGGAAAACGGCGCCACTGTGATTGGTATCACAAATCCGGATTCCCCGCTGGCCGAGTGCTGCACCGCCGTGCTGGGCGTGACCGCGCCCGAAGACACGGAGGTCTACATGCCGATGTCATCCCGCATCATTCATCTGACGGTGATCGACATTCTCGCCACCGGCGTCACACTCAAGCGCGGGAAGGATTTTCTCGGTCATCTCAAGAAGATAAAGGAAAGCCTCAAAGCCACCCGGTTCCCCCAGAACGGCTAAAGCGCCCTCAGCATCCCCGGTTGCCGGAGTCTACAACGGCCTCGGCAACCGCAGCTCCTCCTTCTACTCCCCCCCTACCCCTGAAAACTCACCCCCCAAATTCTTTGGGGCGGATGATGTATGGAGCTCAAGGTTACCGGAGTATGAAATTCGGTTTCCCAATGTCGGATTGGCAGAAGCTGCAATCAAGGGAACCGGAAGCCAGCGCCGGAGAACATCGGACGTTCCGCTTCCCTGACATTAAGAATGACAACAACGCACAGGATAGAGACGATGCAAAAAAACAAGCGCTTGTTTATGAAAAAACTCCCCCTGGCCGCCGCAGTGACCGCCGCGGTACTGGCCACCCCGGCCCTGGCCGTTGATTTCCATGGTTACGCGCGTGCTGGTTCATCCACCAACATTGGCAGTGGCGGTGAACAGACCTGTTTTGGTAACGGCGCAGAAGGCCACTACGTGGGTCGACTTGCTGATGAGTGTGATACCTATGCGGAAGTCGCTCTTGGTGATGAACTGTTCAGCCAGGACGGCAAGACCTTCCGTATCGATTCCATGATTTCCTACAGCGCCAACCGCCAGGGCAACGATTACCAGGCACTGGACGGCTTCAATAATGTCCGCGGCGTGGACTTTGCCAATCAGGAAACGACCACCAACGGTACCGACCCTTACGCCGGCGGCGACCTGGCACTGCGCCAGATTTACGTATCCGCTAACAACGTTATTGAGTCGCTGCCGGGCGCAACCCTGTGGGCCGGTAAGCGCTATTACCAGCGTAAAGACATCCATCAACTGGACCTGTTCTATCTGAACAACTCCGGCTACGGCGCAGGTATCGAGAATATCAAGGCTGGCGCGGGCCAACTGTCGGTGGCTTACACCAACTCCGACACGGGTGACGGCAACGACGCCTTCATCCAGAACAACAAACTGGACGTTCGCTACGCTTTCCCGGTTGCCGGCGGCAATACGCTGGAGCTGGTAGGCATCTACGCCATGGCCGACCTGACCGACCAGCAGGAAGCCGCGGGCAATGAAGACGAAAACGGCTACTTCTTCACTGCTGAGCTGTCCTCCGGTGTGATGGGTGGTTTCAACAAATTTGCTGTTCAGTACGGCGCCGACTCTATGGGCTTCGCGCTGGCTGAAAACAGCAGCGGTGGTCGGGTCGACAGCCAGAACGTCGCCGGTTATTTCGAGTCAAGCTGGCGGGTACTGAACCATGGCGTGATCAAGCTTGGAAGCGGCTGGGACCTGGGTCACTCCGTGGTTTACGAGCAGGCAGAACCCCACGATCCCAGCGCCAAAGATGGTGAGCGTCTGAGCGTTGTGGTTCGCCCGGTATACAACTGGTCTACAGTCATGAGCACAGCGGTTGAAGTCGGCTACTCAGATACCGATCGCCCCTGGTTCACGGAATCTCAGGATCTTGGCAAATTTGCCATCGCCCAACAGTGGCAGGCTGGCCCAGGCTACTGGGCGCGGCCAGTGATTCGCGCCTACGCCGCCACCTTCTTTGGTGACCAGGCAGAGGCTGCACGCGGTGGCGACGGCATCGACGGTGATATCCAGATCGGTGCCCAGCTGGAAGCCTGGTGGTAAGGCTCTAAACACCACACTCTCTCGTTGGACCTCTTGGGCCGGCTTTTGCCGGCCCTTTTTT
>DASSWD010000268.1:0-4347 GCA_035705335.1 Marinobacter sp.
TCGGTCAGGATTTCCCGCAGACCTTTCACCCCGGGCCGACCATCGTTACCGATGACGTTGATGTTAACCCGGTAGGTTTTCTCCAGATCGGTGCTCGCAAACAGATGTGCCATCAGGCCATCGAGATCCACCCGGTTAGAGCGGGGCACGATAACCAGACGTGTGGGGTTTTCATGGTCCGACTCGTCCCGCAGGTCCGCCACCATGGGCAGTTTCTTGGTCTGCATCTGCTGGGCAATTTGCTCCAGCACCCGGTTTCCGGATACCTGATGCGGCAGGTCAGTCACCACGATCTCACCGCTTTCCCGAATCCAGCGCGCCCGCATCCGCAGAGAACCCCGACCGGTGTCGTAGATCTGGCGAATGTCACGGCGCGGGGTAATCAGTTCGGCGCCGGTGGGGAAATCCGGGCCCTTGATGTGTTCGCACAGCTGTTCCACGGTCGCATCCGGCTCATCCAGCAGCCGGATACACGCCGCCGCCACTTCCCGCACGTTGTGAGGCGGAATATCGGTCGCCATGCCCACGGCGATACCGGTGGTACCGTTCAGCAAGACGTGGGGCAGCCGGGCTGGCAGCACTGAGGGCTCATCCATGGTGCCATCGAAGTTGGGAACCCAGTCCACCGTGCCCTGCCCCAGTTCGCCCAGCAGAACCTCGGCGAAGGCAGCCAGCCGGGATTCGGTGTAACGCATGGCGGCAAAGGACTTCGGTTCGTCCGGTGAGCCCCAGTTGCCCTGGCCGTCCACCAAGGGATAACGGTAGGAAAATGGCTGCGCCATCAGCACCATGGCTTCGTAGCAGGCGCTGTCACCATGGGGGTGAAATTTACCCAGCACGTCGCCCACGGTGCGCGCCGACTTCTTGTATTTCGACGTAGACTTCAGCCCCAGCTCTGACATGGCGTAGACGATTCGCCGCTGCACAGGTTTGAGCCCGTCGCCCACATTGGGCAGCGCCCGGTCCAGAATGACGTACATGGAATAATCGAGGTACGCCTTCTCGGTGTAATCCCTTAGCGCGACCCGCTCGAACCCTTCATCCGTTGTCTGAAACTCTGGCATGGATGCCTCTTTGCCTTAACTGCCTGTTTTGCCCGGGCATTCTCCGGGGCACTCTGGCGCCCTGGGGAAACCGGCGCGGTGTGGCGCACATTATATGGACGCCAGCACCGATACACCAATTTCCAATAGCGGAATTCCCGCATGGAGTGCCGGCGGGGGGCACCGTATTCTCGGTGCGATGAATAGATGGCCGTTTTTTGTCACTGAACGAGCGGAAACCTATGAAACCAAACCTCAAAGCTTGCGGGCACGCTATGGTGACAGCCCTGGTCAATGCGGTCCTCGCCGTCGCCCTGATGCTTCTGGTGGAGTTTGCTATCAGTGGCAGCTTCCAGATGCCCGAGCCTTATCTGTGGGCAGGCCTGCTGATCTGGACGGTCATTTTTGTCGGGCAGTTCTGGCGTCAGCGGCACCTGTGCCGGCATGAACATCCAGGTGCCAGCGTATTGCCCGTTAAAACCCAGGATAGCTAGACCACCCACTCTACTCTTTCCCTCCCTCTTCCCGCGTTCAGCCAGTTTTACCAACAGAAACGAGCGTGTTGTCGTCAGAACGTGACAAGTTGCGCGACACTGCTACCTTTAAGACAGCATTAAGTGATCTTGCTCAACCGGGGAGGGAGGAGTATGCGTTCACTGACACGTCTGGGCCTGAGAACCAAAATTGCACTGCCATTTGCCATTACCGCCATTGCCCTGCTGATTGTCGGGCTGTTCAGTGTGTCCACTGCGCGCAATCTTGTTTCCGATACGGAAGACATTGCCGCCACCTATCTGCCATCCGTCAGCGAAATCCTGAACGGTGACCGGGATCTTTACCAGGCGCTGGTGGCGCAGATGACCCTGGTCGATCAGGCATTCAATAACGAACCAACAGCCGACGCAAAGGCCGATTTTGCGGAGAATGCCGACCAGGCCCGGCAACGGTTCGATGAGAGTGTGGAACGACTGCGCGGAACGGGCATTTCTGAAGTCACACAGGGCTACAGCCAGGCTTTTGCTCAGTGGCGTAGTTCTGCCGAGCGGGTGATCGCCCTGGCCGAAGCCGGAGACATGGACGAGGCCCGGAGCCTGGCCAGCGGCCAGACCAATACGCTGTTCGGCGCCTTGCGGGACTACTACGACAAAGCCAGCACTCACGCCGACGAACAGGCCCAGCAGCGCTCCATGGAAGCCGCCACCGAGGGCAGTGTCGCGTCTACCACGGTGCTGGTCATCACGGTGGCCGCGATCATTCTCAGCATTCTGCTCTTTACCCTGTTCCTGAAGCTCATCGTGCAGTCCATCACCACGCTTCGGGACCAACTGGACAACATCGCCGAAGGTGAAGGCGACCTGACACAGCGCATCCCGGTTACAGTCAATGACGACCTCGGCCGCCTGGCTTCCAGCTTCAACAAGGTGCTGGAGAACCTGCAGGGCATGATTGGGTCCATTCAGTCCCTGAGCCGGAATCTCGGCAACGAAGCCGGAGAGCTGGCCACCTCGGCCAAAGACAATAACGAGGGCGTTACACGCCAGACGGACTCTATTTCCATGGTGGCCACCGCCATCAACGAAATGCAGAGCGCCATTGAGGAAGTCGCCAGCAATGCCTCCACGGCAGCGGAAATCACCCGGGATGCCGAAACCAAGGGCCATAACAGCGCCCGCATCATTCACAGCTCGTCGAAGCAGGTGCGCCAGCTGGCGGCACAGATTGGCAAGGCGGTTGAAGTCATCCGCCGGCTGTCCGCCGATTCAGACAACATTACCTCGGTACTGGATGTGATTCGGGGCATTGCCGAGCAGACCAACCTGCTGGCACTGAACGCCGCCATTGAGGCCGCCCGTGCGGGCGAACAGGGCCGCGGTTTTGCCGTCGTGGCCGACGAGGTGCGCACCTTGGCTCAACGAACCCAACAGTCCACCGAAGATATCCAGACGATGATCACGTCCCTGCAGACCGGGGTGTCTGACGTGGTTAACGTGATGGAAATCGGAAGTCAGGAGGCGGGAGAGACCGAAAAGCTGGCCACCGAAGCAGAACAGGAGTTGAAAGCAATCCTGGAGGCCATTTCCAACATTGCAGATATGAACACCAGCGTCGCGTCAGCCACCGAGGAACAGACCCAGGTGGTGGATGAGATCAACCGTAACATCACCGACATCAACGATCTGGCTACCGCCAGTGAGGAACGCTCCCAAGCCATCGACCGGATCAGTAAATCCCTGGCGCAATACGCGTCGGAACTGCAGCAGCAGACAGGGCGATTCCGGGTCTAAGCCCGGAATCGCCGACAGACTTACTGACGAATGCCTTCGACCGAGATTTCAATCTCGACGGTTTCAGCGGCGGGCCCCAGGTTGTAGTCGATACCAAAATCGGCCAGACGCAGGGTGGTCTCTGCCTCAAAGCCCATGCGGTAACCACCCCAGGGATCTTCACCATGGCCCAGCATTTCGGCGTCCAGGGTGATCTCCCTGGTCACACCGTGCAGAGTCAGGTCGCCAATAATGTCAGCCTCACCTTCTTCACCAAGGACAATGCGCTTGCTGATGAAGCTGGCCTCTGGGAACTCGCTGACATGCAGGAAATCCTCGCCCCGCAGATGTTTGTCACGCTCTGCATGGTTGGTGTCAACGCTGGCCGGGTCAATGTTGACAGTCACCGAGCTGTTTTCCGGATTCGCCGCGTCGTAGACGAACTCGCCGTCGAAATCGTTAAAACGTCCGTACAGCCAGCTGTAGCCCAGGTGGGAGATCTTGAAAGTGATGAACTGGTGCGCACCTTCCTTATCGAAGGCGTAAGTGCCGCTGTGTTCGTCAGCCACAGCCGGTGCCGCCAGTGACAGCGCGATTGCAGAGGTCAGGAAGAGCTTTTTCATTGAATATCCTCGCTTTGGAAAGTACACAGTTTCAGGACGTTTTCCCCGGTCGCTTACCCAGCCTTCATGCCGAACATACGGCGCAGGGTGTTGTCCCGGTCAATCAAATGATGTTTCAGGGCCGCCAGGGCGTGAACCCCCGCCAGCCCTATCAGCCCCCAGGTACTCCAGTAATGGACAGCGCCGGCAATGTCTTCCATACCGCGCACTCTGCCGGTGACCGAAGGTACCTGAAAAAGTTCAAAAACCTGAATGGCGGAGCCATCCGCGGTTGAAATCAGATAGCCACTGATCATCGCCGCCAGCATCAGCACATACAGCAGGCCATGGGCCAGGTGCGCTGTAATGACCTCCCAGCGCTGGTGAGTGGGTAACGCTTTTGGCACGGGCGACAGCAGGCGCCAGGCCAACCGCGCC
>DASSWD010000269.1:0-20520 GCA_035705335.1 Marinobacter sp.
CAGTTTGAGCTGGACCATCAGGACGATCTGAACGCCTACCTGGCCGGGCAGACCGGTGAAGCAGAAATGATTGAAGATACCGGCGCCTGGGACAACTACCGGGGCTCATATCGGCCGCTGGTGGAATTTGCGCGCCAGCACGGGTTGCCGGTGATCGCCGCCAATGCACCGGGTGCCACGGTTCGCTGTGTTGGCCGCGAAGGTGCCGGTTATCTAGACACGCTGCCGCCGAAACAGCGCGCCCGCCTGCCGGATCAACCGTTTCAGGACACCCCGGCCTATCGTGAGAAATTCGTTGCAGCCATCGCCGGTAGCCACGGCTCGGACACCACCGAGATGAGTGGTCGCATGCTCCGGATGTATCAGGCCCAGCTGCTGCGGGACACCACCATGGCTCTGCAGATTGCCAGGGCGCACCGGGAGAACCCGGGCCATCAGATTCTGCACACCACCGGCACCTTTCACAGCGAGGGCAGGCTGGGCACTGTGGCTGCGTTGCAGTCCATTGCCCCGGAGCTGAAGATCGCCGTTGTTTCGCCGGTGTTCTGGCCCACCAACGAACCTGATCTTGAGCTGGAAAAATATCGGGGCGCCGGAGACCTTCTCTATGTAATTCTCCCCCTGCCCACCGAGTATCGGGATGCCGAGCGCGGGCGCAAAGCCATGGCCGAACGCTTCAAACGCCCCGCCAGCCCTGACTGCTGACAGGGATGTTACTGGGTGGCCACCATCTCATCGGTCACCTGATAGTCCCCTGACAACCAGCGCAGGATCTCCTGGGCGGCCGGGTGATCAAAACCATCATAGGTATGCATCAGGTCCTGCTTCTTCTCGTCACTGATGCGCCCGAGGCCGGCGTCCTGGAGCACCAGCAGATCCCGCTGAACCTGGTCGGCCAGTGCCCCACCCAACACCGCCCGTGCGGCATGCTGAAACGCCTGGCCGTACTGGTAGTCCGGCCCCAACCGATACGACTCTGCCAGAGTCAGGGCCGGTATCGCGGTCAGTGTGGGTTGCAGCGCCGGATTAATCGCGTGGCCCGCCAGATGCGCGGCGTTGGCGGCTGGCCGGCCGGTAAACGCCCGAAGATGCAGGTGCCGGGACATACGGTCGCCGTCATTTACCGGGTAGTTGTCCCACAGCACCGGCTTGCGGCCCAGCTTGCGAGCGATCCGCTTCAGGTGGCCGGGGGAGACTTCCCGGGAACACACTTCCTCGCCGGTCCAGAATACCCGTACATCCGGCGCCAGTGCCTGCCCCAGGCTTTCCAGGTAATCTGACGGGCGATCGCCGAATACCCGGTCCAGAACCGGGTCATCGGAGTAATAAGTCGGGCAAACGCTCAACGTGCCTGCCTGTGTGTGTGCCCGAACCCAGCGCACAATGTCTCCCTGAATCCGGGCCAGATCCGGCATCGTCGAGTGCATATCATCGAACAGAATCGCCAGTTCCTCTATCCCCACGCGGTCCAGAGCCTCGAGCTTGCTGGCCAGGGCCATTCTGGCCGAGTCATCAAAGCGGTTGAAGATTTCGAACGGACTCAAGCCGATACCAAATCGAACGCCGGCAGCCCGGCATTGTTGAGCAAACCCCGCAAGGTTCCGGGCCTCGTTCTCTGGGTGGTGTTCCTGCCAGCGCCGGCGCAGGAACGGATCGGCTTTCGGGGCGTAGAGATAAAACCCGTAACCGCTGGCCGCCAGGCGCTGTAGCAACATCCGGCGCTCCCGCCATGACCACACCGGGCCATAAAAGCCTTCAATCACCCCGAGTTCTGTCATTCCCGGCCTCTCTCATGAACCGATGGTCAGCTATCTTTAACCGAATCGTATATCTACCGCCTGTGTCAGACCAGCGTTCACCGGTATCATGGCGGATCTTCTCAGTCCGGGCGCTACAGCATGAACCACACTCCCTCTCGACTGGCCGCTCTGGATGCCCTGCGCGGCATCGCGGCCCTCGCGGTGGTTCTGTTCCACTATCTGCCCTACTACGACGAACTGTATGGCCACACGTTTGCCATCCCTTCGTTTCTCGACTTTGGCCGTTATGGTGTGCACCTGTTTTTCATTCTCAGCGGGTTCGTGATCTTCATGACCCTGGAACGCACCCAATGCCCCAGGGACTTTGCCCTCGCTCGCGCCTTCCGCCTGCTGCCGGCGCTGTGGGCCGGGATTATCCTGACCTTTGCCGTGGTGCACGTTCTTGGCCCTGCTGATCGCGCCGTGAGCCTGGGCTCCGCCCTGCTGAACTTTACCCTGATGCACGAATACCTTGGCTTGCCCCATGTCGACGGCGCCTACTGGAGCCTGGTAATTGAAGCCACGTTCTATGTGTGGATCGGCCTGCTGTTCTACGGTCTGGGCGACTGGCAGCGGATTCGCGTGGCGTTGTGGCTCTGGGTGATGATCAGCTACCTGGCGGTTCTGGGCTGGCGGCAGATCCCGGATGCCGCCGACTTTCTGATCAAGGACCTGCTGTTCGTGCGCTATGCGCCACTGTTCGTCAGTGGCATTCTGCTGTACCGGTGGCACCGCCATGGCCGGCCAGGTGCCGTCGACATCGCCTTGCTGGGGCTATCGGTTGGGCATTCCGTGGTGGCTTACACCGCGCCGTTCAACGGGTTTGTGTTGGGCTGCCACGGGGTGTTTATCCTCGCGATCGCCGGCCACCTCGACTGGCTCGCAAGGCGCAGCCTGCTGTGGCTGGGCAGCATTTCCTACACCCTCTATCTGATTCATCAGAACATCGGTTATGGCCTGATCGATCTTGCCTATGGTGCCGGCCTGCCCGGCATGGCGGCCGTTGCCCTGGCGTTGTTTGCGGCCATCATGTTGGCATCGCTCCTGCATTATGGCGTTGAAAAGCCCGCACTGTCCTGGTTCCGCCAGTGGCGCGACCGGCGCGACGGACAAGAAACGCCAAGGGCTAGACCAATGTCGTAAGACGGCCGCTTTTTGCTGCAAACTGCCTCACATAATTGCTATCCTGAACTAGAATTCCAAATCTGGACAGGTTTCCACCGGGACACCAGATGCGATTAAAACAACGAGAAGAGGGTAGAAAAGCAATGAGAATCCGTTCTGTTCTTTCCGCAGCTGTGCTGGCTGTGGCAACCAGCCTGGCCTCCGCCCAGGCCCTGGCTCAGGAAACGTTCACTCTTCGTCTGGCAGAGACCTGGGGACCTAACTTCCCGATTTTTGGTGACACCACCAAACGAATGGCGGCACTGGCTGAAGAGATGTCCGACGGGCGCCTGCGCATCCGCATTGACTCAGCCAACAAGCACAAGGCTCCGCTGGGTGTCTTTGATATGGTCAAGGCCGGTCAGTACGATCTGGGCCATTCAGCCTCCTACTACTGGAAAGGCAAGGTTCCCGAGACCCTGTTTTTCACCAGTATGCCGTTCGGAATGAATGCCATTGAACAATACGCCTGGTTCTATCATGGCGGCGGCATGGAGCTGATGCAGGAAGTGTATGAGCCCCATAACATGCTGTCGTTTCCGGGTGGCAACACCGGCGTTCAGATGGGCGGCTGGTTCCGTAAGGAAATCAACTCCCTGGAAGACCTCCAGGGGCTGAAAATGCGGATCCCGGGCTTCGCCGGTGAAGTCTTTGCCGAAGTGGGCGTCAGCCCGACCAATATCCCACCAGGCGAGCTGTACACAGCCCTCGAACGCAACACCATCGATGCGGTGGAATGGGTCGGCCCGGCCCTCGATTTGCGCCTTGGCTTCCAGCAGATTGCTGATTACTACTATACCGGCTGGCACGAACCTGCCACCGAACTGCAATTCCTGGTGAATAAGGAAACCTGGGCAGAGCTTCCGGCAGACCTTCAGGCCATTCTGCGGACAGCCATGCGGGTGTCTGCCTATGACATGCTGGTTCATTCCCAGCACGCCAACGCAGAAGCCTGGGCCAACATCAAGGAAGAGCATCCGAACGTGCAGATCAAGCAGTTCCCCAATGACGTCTTCCAGGCCATGTACGAGGCCAACGAGAGGCTCCTGAACGAAGCCGCCGAAGGCAACGAATTGGCAGCTCGAATCATCGACTCCCAGGAAGAGTATCTAATCAAGTCTCGGGCCTATACCGACATTTCCGAGCGCGCTTACTTGAATACCATGGCCGAAGTCGAGTAAAAGGTCAGGCCAGTTAGTTAAAGGAGCCGGGATCGCTCTCTGAGAGGTCCCGGTTTTATTGTTTTCAGTCTTTGAACATCGCCGACGTGAGTTGGTGGAGGTTTTGTAATGCACTGGATTATCAAACTGGACGAGGGTCTCTCCCGCTTGTCCGCACTCTGTGGTTGGGTCGCCTGCGTTGCAATGATCCTGATGGCTGCCAACGTTTGTTACGATGTCGTCGCCCGTTACGCATTCAATGAGGTGTCCATTGGCATGCAAGAGATGGAATGGCATCTGTATTCGATAGTATTCATGCTTGGCATCCCCTACGCGATGCGGACCGATGGTCATGTCCGGGTGGATGTGCTCTATTCCAAATGGAGCAACAAAACCAAGGCCTGGATAAACCTGGGAGGCGCCCTGGTGTTTGTGATCCCTTTTGCCTATCTGATCGGCAGTTACGGCTACGAATACACTCTGGATTCCTACAATCTTGGAGAAAGCAGTGGTGATCCGGGCGGGCTTCCCCATCGCTGGATCATCAAATCCGTGATACCCCTGACGGCATTTTTCATAGCCGTTGCCGGCCTGAACATGGCCACGTTCGCCCTGCGCGTCATGACGGGTGAAAAATCCTACGAAGTGGAGAACAGCGCGGGAGGCCTGGCATGATCGGTATGATTATGTTTGTTACGGCCCTCCTGATGTTGATGCTGGGCTTCCCGGTTGCCTTTACCTTTGGTGGTGTTGCCCTCTTCTTCGGAGTTTTTGCAGAAGGCATGGACCTCTTCGCCTTCATGCCATTCCGGATCTGGAGTGTGATGCAGAACAAGGTTCTGATGGCCGTGCCGCTGTTTATTTTTATGGGCGTCGTTCTTCAGCGCACCCGACTGGCGGAACAACTGCTGACTTCCATGGGCAAACTTTTCGGAGGCGTCCCGGGCGGTCTGGCGATCTCAACCATTCTGGTTGGTGCCCTGCTGGCCGCGTCCACCGGTGTGGTGGGTGCAAGTGTGGTCGCCATGGGCCTGATTTCCCTTCCTGTCATGCTGGCGCATAAATACGACAAGCGCCTGGCGACGGGCACCATATGCGCGTCCGGCACACTCGGCCAGATTGTGCCGCCTTCCATTGTCCTGATCATACTGGGGGATGTGCTCGGCCTGCCGGTTGGTGACCTGTTCAAGGCGGCCGTATGGCCGAGCATGGTCCTTGTCGGTCTTTATATTGCCTACGTTCTTGTTCTGACCCGACTCCGGCCAGAGCTGGCTCCGGCTATGCCGGATGACAGCGGCCAGTCCCGAGGCAAGGACATCCGGGATGCCCTGCTGGCTATCATTCCGCCGCTGGCGCTGATCGTGGTCGTTCTGGGCTCCATTTTCACCGGTATCGCAACACCCACGGAATCCTCCGCCCTGGGCGGCGTTGGTGCTTTGATATTGGCGATTATCTACCGCCAGTTCTCCTTCCGGATGGTCTGGGACGCCTCCAAAGACACGGTGAAAGTGACCGCCATGGTATTTGCCATCCTGATCGGCGCCACGGCCTTCTCTATGGTGTTCAGCTACACGGGCGGTGATTACTTGCTCGAAGAGTGGCTGCAGATGCTGCCCGGTGGCCAGTGGGGGTTCATCATCCTGACAATGCTGGTCATACTGGTGCTCGGTTTCTTCATCGACTTTGTGGAGATCACCTTCATTATTGTGCCCATCCTCGCGCCAATCGCTGAGGCCATGGGTATTAACATGCTCTGGTTTGCCATCCTGATTGCCATGAACCTCCAAACCAGCTTCCTGACACCTCCGTTCGGGTTTTCGCTGTTCTATCTGAAGGGGGTCGCCCCGCCGGAAGTGCGAACGACCGATATCTACAAGGGTGTATTCCCGTTCATTCTGTTGCAGATACTGGTGCTGGCGATGATCATCATCTTCCCGGGCTGGTTCGGGATGAGTTCCACCTACTGATGTGTTCTGACGGACCGGGCCAGGTGCCCGGTCCGTCTCTTCTGCTCTCCTGTTCTTCCCCGCTGTGCCCGCCTTTGTGACGAGTTTCTATCCTTGGCGTCGACCCGTTCACCGCCCTGACCTGACAAATTCTCCGGCTTTTCTATACTCAGAAAAGTGAGCGACTCCCAGCTGAGCATTCGGGAACGCATCGGGGCAGTCATCATCAGGGAGAGCGAACCATGGACCAGAGTAATGCCCGAAACCGGGACGAGCGCGAGAAGCCGCCATCGGAAGCCGGCGGCCACGTGCTCAGTTTGCCACTGGAACAGGCCAGTGAGGAGCGTGAACCCCATAACTACGAACGCTGGATGGTGGCCAAGCTGATGCGCATGGCCGGTTCACCACCCATCCAATTCCGGCTTTGGAATGGCGATGTCATCGAGCCCGACCAGCAAGAACCCCGGTTTACCCTGCATCTTCATGACCACAAGGCACTGTATACCTTGTTAGGCAATCCCAACCTGGCTTTCGGCGATCTCTACAGCGCGGGGAGGCTGGACGTAGAGGGCGATCTGGCTGATCTGATGAAAACTCTGTATCGATCGGTTCACCGCGCCCGTCAGCAATGGCCCCGCTGGCTGGAAGCCCTGTGGCGTAACCACAACCCACGGTCCACGGGGTTATCTGAAGCCCGGGAAAACATCCACCACCACTATGATCTGGGCAATGCGTTTTACCGGCTCTGGCTTGACCAGGCCGAGATGCAATACACCTGTGCCTACTACGAATCCCCCGAACACACACTCGAGCAGGCGCAACTGGCCAAACTGGAACACGTGTGCCGCAAGCTGCGCCTGAAGCCCGGCATGACCGTGGTGGAAGCGGGTTGCGGCTGGGGCGGACTCGCCCGGTATATGGCCCGCCATTACGGGGTCAAGGTTCGCGCCTACAACATCTCCCGGGAGCAGTTGGCCTACGCCCGGGAACAGGCGACCCGCCAGGGTCTGGACCGTCAAGTTAACTATGTCGAAGATGACTACCGCAACATCAAGGGCCAGTACGATGCTTTCGTCTCCATCGGCATGCTGGAGCATGTCGGTAAAGCCAACTACCCGGTCTTGGCCGCACTTATAAAGCGCTGCCTGAAACCCGACGGACTGGCCTTGCTGCACAGCATCGGGCGCAACCGGCCCATGTTGATGAACGCCTGGATCGAGAAACGCATTTTCCCTGGCGCCTACCCGCCCAGCATTTCCGAATTCATGGAGATCTGTGAACAGGGAGATTTCTCGGTGCTGGACGTAGAGAACCTGCGGCTGCATTACGCCCAGACCCTGAATCACTGGACACAGCGTTTTGAGCAACACGCGGATCAGGTCACTGCCCTTTACGACGAACATTTCACCCGCGCCTGGCGACTCTATCTGGCCGGCTCCGTTGCGGCATTCCGGTCTGGCTCCCTGCAACTGTTCCAGGTAGTGTTCACACACGGTGAAAACAACCGGCTGCCCCAGACCCGGCAGGATCTGTACGCCTTTCCGGCCACACCGGAGGTGAAATGATGGACTATTTTGATGCCATCATTGTCGGCGGCGGGCCCGCGGGCTCTACCCTGGCGCGACGCCTGGAGAACGCCGGCAAACAAGTGCTGCTGATCGACAAAGCCGCGTTCCCCCGGGACAAAACCTGCGCTGGATGGGTTACGCCAACGGTGTTCCACAGCCTCGGCATCGACCCGCAGAGTTACGGCCAGGAACGCACCCTGCAACCGATCCGCCGGTTCCGTATCGGTGTGATGGGGCAGCCCGCGGTGGAGAATGACCACGGCACCGTGGTCAGTTACGGCATTCGCCGCTGTGAGTTTGATACCTTTCTGCTGGAGCGCACCGGGGTCAGCAAAGCGCTGGCAACCCCGGTGACCTCGATTATCCGGGGTCAGGCCAACTGGACCATCAACGGCCAGTGGCAGGCACCATTACTGGTCGGCGCTGGCGGGCACTTCTGCCCCGTGGCCCGCTGGTTGGGCGACGGGCCCGGCCGCCATGAAACCGCCGTTGCCGCCAAGGAAGTGGAGTTCATGATGACCCCGGAGCAGTCGGCCGCCTGCAAGGCCCGGGGTGACACACCAGAGCTCTGGTTCTGTAAAGACCTTAAGGGCTATGCCTGGGTGTTCCGCAAAGGCGACTACCTGAACATCGGGCTGGGCCGGGAAGACAATCACCGCCTGACGGATCACCTGGTGGCGTTTGTCGACGACATGAAACAGGCCGGCCGCATTCCCGCCGACCTGCCGGGCCGCTTCAAAGGCCACGCCTACCTGCTATACGCCCACGCCGAGCGCCCGCTGGTGTGCGACGGCCTGCTGCTGATCGGCGATGCCGCCGGCCTGGCTTACACCCAGAGCGGGGAAGGTATCCGGCCGGCGGTGGAGTCGGCGCTGATCGCCGCCGATGTCATCCTGAACGCCACGGATGTCAGCGCCATGTCGTTGCAAGCCTACGGCGAACAGGTCGCCGCCCGGTTTGGCAATCGCGCCGGTGAGCGCTCACCCGGGTGGGAACTGCCGGACTGGCTGAAACAGCCCCTGGCCAGTTCGCTGATGCGTTCCAGCTGGTTTACCCGCAAGGTTGTAACAGAGAAGTGGTTTTTGCATCAGGATGTGCCCGCACTCAAAGCCACCGGCTGACACGAAACATCCCGCCACTGAGGCGGGATGCGCCACGCGCTCCCCCTTGCCAGGGGGCGCCTGTGACCTTAACGTTGCCTCAGTGACCCAGATAGCTGCGGTACATCCAGACGGTTTTTTCCTGCTGGGAAATGTAATCACTCATCAGGGCAACGGTACCCTCATCGCCGTTGTCGCCAGCCAGACTGAGCAAGTCCCGCTGCTTGGCGATCAACTTACCGAAACTTTCGACGATGTTGCCTACTGCTTCCTTACCATCCGACACATCTTTGCGTTCGGGCACATCAGACTTCTCGATGTAGGTGCTGTAGGCGTGGGCAGGCCGGAGCCCAAGAGTCAGCACCCGCTCGGCGATCTCATCGATCTTCAGCAGCAGGTCGTCGTACAGCTCCTCAAACTTGGCGTGCAGTTCGAAGAAATTGTCGCCCTTGATGTTCCAGTGGTAACCACGCACATTCATGTAGAAGATCTGGTAATTGGACAGCAGCTCGTTCAGTGAATCCGCCAGTTTCTGAGTTTTGTCGGTGTCCAGTCCAATAAAGTTCTTACCCATGGTGAACCTCCTGATTCGTGTTGGGTTGATGGAACCAGATTACGCCTTGGTCCCGGCTATCAACAGTTTACTTCTTCAATAGCAGCGATAGCGGAATATTATATGGAAAACCAGAACTCCATAGCCTTCCACTATCAATAAAGATTAAACTTTTTATTTGGAAACCGTTTTCATTCGCCCTTAAATAGTGAGGTAGACCTGTAAAAAGCGGAGTGGATCATGAGTACGCTCAAGTTGTTTGTGCACAATCACGGAACCCGGGGCGACCAATCGCTCTTGAAGACCATGACCTTCGCGCTGACCCATTTTTTCGTCGCCTTTTCGGTGGCTTACCTGCTGACAGGCGATGTATTGGTTGGCAGCCTGATTGCCTTGGTAGAGCCCGCCGTCAACACCGTTGCTTACTTCTACCATGAGAAGATATGGGCGCGGTACCAGCGGAAAACAACCGTCAGCGCATGACAGCGGTGTCACCCGGGCGTCACTATCATGCCATCGGCCTTTATTGGCGGTCCGGCGGTGATGTGGCCGTTCGTGTCAGCCCCCGGGGCCGCAGTCCGTGCAATCCGCCACCGGCTCCGGCCCCATACTGAGGTTGCGATTCAGGCTCTTCAGCGCGGTGCGCAGCCCCTCTTCGATCACCGGATGGTAAAACGGCATCTCCAGCATGGCGCTGCCGGTCATCCGTTGCTGGATGCACCAGGCCAGCAGGTGAGCGATATGTTCCGCCGACGGGCCAAGCGTCTCGGCCCGACTGTTCAGTATAGAAGTCCTGGCCCATCCGGCAGGTGCGGCGAGCCGGATTTCCGCTTATGCTTGCGAATGGTTAGCTTGGGATGCACATGGGTACGGGAGAGTATACGTGCAGGAATACGGGTTCGAGTTCATGACCGTGGCGCTGGTGCATCTGCTGGCAGTCGCCAGCCCGGGGCCGGATTTTGCCGTGATGCTGCGCCAGGCAATGACCCAGAGCCGCCACAATGCGCTACTCAGTGCCGCCGGCATCGGCCTGGGCATTTTGCTGCACGTGGGCTATTCGCTGCTGGGGATTGGCCTGATCATCCAGCAGTCGATTGTGCTGTTCACCCTGCTGAAAGTCGTCGGCGCGGTTTACCTGCTGTGGATCGCCTGGCACTGCCTGCGGGCCAGGGCCAGCGGCATTCACGTGGAGACCGGGAGCGTGCCGGCCCAGAGTGGATGGTCGGCCTTCCGCCTGGGTTTTCTGACCAACGCCCTGAACCCGAAAGCCACGCTGTTTTTCGTGTCCCTGTTTTCCGTGGTCATCAGCCCCGACACCCCACT
This sequence comes from Marinobacter sp., assembly GCA_035705335.1. GTDB lineage: Bacteria > Pseudomonadota > Gammaproteobacteria > Pseudomonadales > Oleiphilaceae > Marinobacter. The sequence goes on from DASSWD010000269.1 coordinate 10,614, forward strand.
GGCGCTGCAGGCCGGTTATGGCCTGTACATGGCCATCGCCACCGGGCTGTGGTTCGCCATGGTGGCCGTGTTCTTTACCCAGCCCCGGGTCCGGCGCGGTTTCAGCCGGTTCGGCCACTGGCTGGACCGGCTGATGGGCGGCATTCTGGTGCTTCTGGCCGGCCAGTTGCTGCTGTCTACAGTGAGCGGATCAGAGCCTCCGTCGGTTCCCAGCCCAGGCACGGATCGGTAATCGAGCAACCATAAACCAGACCGTCACCGTCATCCTGCCGGCCGGTGACCAGGAAGCTCTCCAGCATCAGCCCGCGAATCTGGCTGTTGCCGGCGCGTTGCTGGGCCATGACCTCACGGGCAATCTCCACCTGCCGTTCCGCCTGCTTGCGGGCGTTGTCGTGGCTGCAGTCCACCATCACCCCTGTGTTCACCCCTGCCTGGCGCAGGCCTTCAAGGGCCCGGGCAATGCTGTCAGCGTCGTAATTGGTCAGGCCCCGGCCGCCACGCAGTACCAGGTGGGTGTCCGGGTTGCCACGGGTGGTAATCATCACCGGCTTACCCTGCTGGGAGAGCCCGATGTGATGGTGCGGGTGCGCAGCGGATTTCATGGCATTGATGGCCACGTCAATGCCGCCGTCGGTGCCGTTCTTGAAACCCACGGGCATGGGCAGGCCGCTGACCATTTCCCGATGAACCTGGGATTCGGTGGTCCGCGCACCGATGGCGGTCCAACTGATCAGGTCTCCCAGGTAATCCATCACAAACGGGCTCAGCGCCTCCGTCGCCAGCGGCAGACCCAACCCGGACAGTTTCAGCAGCAGCGACCGGGAACGCGCCAGGCCCAGCGCCAGATTGCCTTCGCCCGTCCGCTCGGGATCGTACAACATGCCTTTCCAGCCCACGGTGGTTCTGGGTTTCTCCAGGTACGCACGCATAACGATCAGAAAGCGGTCGCTGACCGCATCTGCCAGGGTTTTGAGTCGTCGGCCATAGTCCAGGGCGGCGTCTTCGTCATGCAGCGAGCAGGGCCCCATCACAATCAGCGTGCGCGGATCGGTGCCGGCGAGCGCGCTGCGGATACCATCGCGGTGGTCATTGACCCGGGCCGCAAGCGCCGGGCTGGCCGGAAACCGCGCCCGTAGCTCGGCCGCAGTGGGCAGGCTCACTTCGTGCCGGTGGGTGGTTCGGGCCATGGCCGAGGCCAGCTCGGTGGTGGTCAGTGGCATGTTCATATCAGCATTTCCGTTTTCCCTGTGTCCAGAATCAAAAAGCCCCGGCTGGGCTACCAGTCGGGGCTTTTTGAGTCCGGTGGCAGCCTGGTTGCTTGCCGGGCTGCCTTCCTCGTGTTGTTCGGTCGATGAAGATCTTACGGGCGGCCCGGGCTCTGGCTAAAAAAGCCATAACCAAACCACCAGAAATACACAACAGACACTGCCGGCTTCAGCTTACCGCTGAAAACAGTCAGAACATTCAATTGACAGTGCGTGTGAGGTGTCTTCATGCTTTTCACTATATACCCACGGTTTTGATATTGGCAACCCACCATCGCACTAAAAGAAGCGTCCGGGGCGGCCCGTAGCGGAGAATCATCAACCATGTTTACAGCCCTGACCCGGTCTCGCTCTGTAGTGCTGGCGTTCGCCGCCATCGTCGCGCTGGTCGCCAGCCAGTCGATCTTCGCGGCTGAAGCCAGGGTATACCAGCTGGACTATCGCACCGCTGACGATATTGCAACCCAGATACGCGAGCTGTACCAGCAGGCACCGGTGACGGTCTCGGCCCGGGGCCAGCAGTTGATTGTGCGGGGCGAGCCGGCTCTGCTTGATGAAATCGGTACGCTGGTGGAATCCATGGATGTGGCACCCGTGCAAATGCGCATCAGCATCCGCTATCGACAGGACATCGGCGGCAAAGAGGGCGGTGGCGGTGTCACCGCCAACCGTGACGGCGTGGCCGTGAACGCCCAGCGCCGAACCATCAGCACCCAGTCAACTCGCGAACGCAGCCTGGTGGTTCAGGATGGACAGTCCGCGCACATCACGTCCGGCGCGGTGCGTACCCTGCCGTTTGCCGTGCAGGGCGGTCGCAACCCCGCGGCCATTCTGGAGCGCGTTGAAACCCGAAGCGGCTTCGTCGTCAGCCCGACGGCGATTTCCGACCAGGCCGTCGAGCTGAGCATCGTGTCGTTTGAGGAGGACCCCGCCGCTTTGCCCGGTTATGACACCGAAGCGCTTATGACCATCCGGCGCGTTGAGCCAGGCCAATGGGTCAGCCTGGGAGGCACCCGAACCAGCCAATCGGTGGCACGGGATGGCATTACCTACCGGGTTACGGGCAATGAGTCGGACACTCAGAACATTGAGATCAAAGTCGACGTGCTGCTTTGATCAGGCCGCCCGCTTGTCGATCAATACATCCCGCGCTTCGTTCAGTTTAGCCGCCAGATAATCGCTGCCACCGCGGTCCGGATGCACTTTCAGCATCAGCCGCCGGTGGGCCGCCACAACCTCTTCCCGAGTGCAATCCGGCCGAAGCCCGAGCAAATCGCAGGCTTCCTGGCGCGACATCGACGAGCCGGTCCGGCCGGGAGGTGCCTGTCGCGGCCCCGATGAGCCGCCGGTGCCCTGTTCTCCCGGTTCCTCGCCGGCCATCCGCCGAGCCATCGGCACCAAACGCAGTAAGGCCGGGATCTTTCGCAGCAGTGGAATGAGCGCAGCAACGGCCGCCGTCAGCACATGCACACGGCCGGTCAGTACCATGAACACCAGCAGTGCACCACCCACCACCAACACCGCCTTCCATACCGCGTTTTTGCGACCCTCAGGCGACAAAGCGCCCCACTTTTTCAGAATCACAAACACCGCCGCCGCCAGGGCGAGCCCGAGGATTATTTGCATGCTTGCATCCAACTCCGACTTATTACCGTAACAACTGAACAGTACTTATACTGAACGACGTCAGTAGGCGGGTGACAAAAACTCGTAATTTTTGTAGCATCCTACCCGTCATGGGCTACTAACCTAAGTGTAGCCACCGCCCCTGTCGCCACTCGCTGTTTCAGCATGGAGAACTTTCAATCTTCCCCGGCGATCATTACCGTTTCAGGAATTCCAGATCCAGGACTCGATTTATGCGCACCGCTTCCCGTTTCGTCATCGTCATCCTATTACTTGGCATCACTCTTGGCGGCATCTTCGGCTATAAATTCTATCAGTTTGGCCAGATGCAGGAGCAGCTTTCGCAGCCGCAACCGCCAGCCCTTGTCTCGGTGACCGAAGCCACCACAGAAAACTGGCAGCCGTCGATCAGCGCCGTAGGCAGCATTGTAGCCGTCAACGGCATTTCGGTAGCCAATGAAGTACCCGGCGTGGTGGAAACCATTGCCTTTGAATCCGGCGATACGGTCAAACAGGGCGACATTCTGGTGCGCCTGGATACCGCTATCGATGAGGCGGCCCTGCGCACGCGCCGGGCCGAAGCACAACTGGCCAAGCAGGAATTTGAGCGGGTATCGAATCTGTTGCCCAAGCGTGCGGTCTCCCAATCCCAGTTTGATGAAGCCCAGGCTAATTTTGATGCTGCACGAGCACGAGTCAACGAGGCCGAGGCCGTTCTGAACCAGAAAATCATCCGGGCGCCCTTTGACGGCAAGCTTGGCATTCGCATGGTGGACCTTGGCCAATACCTGTCTGCTGGCTCTCCTATCGTTGAAATCAACATGCTCAACCCCATTTATGTGGACTACACCCTCTCCGAAAAATTCCTACCCGACGTGAACCGTGGCTACCCTGTGACCGTGACGGTCGCCGCCGCACCTGACCGGACATTCAACGGCCTGGTCAGTGCAATCAACACCTCAGTCAACCCGGAAACCCGAACGGTGCGCGTTCGAGCCACGCTGGACAACGAGGATAACCTGCTGCGCCCCGGCATGTTCGCCACCATCCAGACCGGCCAGCCGCGTAACAACGAAGTGGTCACGGTGCCCCGGACCGCCGTTTCCTACAACACCTACGGCAACTTCGTGTTTGTCGTGGAGGAGAACGATAACGGCGAGCTGACTGTCAATCGCCGCACCGTCGAGACCGGCGAAGTGCGCAGCAACCGGGTGGAAGTGATGTCCGGGCTGGAAGCCGGCGAGACGGTGGTCGCCAAAGGCCTGCTGCGCCTGCGTGGCGGTCAGCGGGTGGAAATTCAGGACGAGTCCGGCCAGGAGGCGACTGAGTAATGCGCTTCACCGATGTTTTTGTCCACCGTCCGGTTCTGTCCACGGTGGTCAGCCTGCTGATCCTGCTGGTTGGCGCACGGGCTGCCATGGAGATGGAGATTCGTCAGTACCCGGAGCTTGAAAGCACCACGGTGACCGTGACCACGGCCTATCCCGGCGCCAGCTCGGACCTGATTCAGGGCTTCATTACCACACCGCTGCAACAGGCCATCGCCGAAGCCAGCGGTATTGACTATCTGACGTCCACGAGTTCCCAGGGCACGTCCACTATCGAAGCCAAGATGATCCTGAACTACAACGCCAATGATGCGCTGGCGGAGATTCAGGCGAAGGTGGCCAGCCAGCGCAATGTCCTGCCAGCGGAAGCCGAAGACCCGGTGATCACCTCGACCACAGGCGACAGCACGGCCCTGATGTATATTGCGTTTTACAGTACCGAACTGGACGTACCCCAGATTACCGATTATCTGACCCGCGTGGTTCAGCCAAGGCTGCAGGCGCTGTCGGGTGTGGGCAAGGCAGACCTGCTGGGGCGGACCTTTGCCCTCCGGGTCTGGTTGGACCCGGAACGTCTGGCGGCGGTGGATCTGACCCCCACCGAAGTGGCTGCGCAGCTTCGTGCCAACAACTACCAGGCTGCCGTCGGCACTACTAAGGGTAAGTATACGGAGGTGGCTCTCACCAGTGACACCGATATTGCTGACCCGGATGCCTTCGGAAATCTGGTGGTGAAGCAGATTGAGGGTACACTCATACGTCTCCGGGACATCGCCCGAATCGAACTCGGCTCACAGACGTACAAACAACTGGCGCTCTATAAGGGCGAACCGGCAACCTATGTAGCTATCGAGCTTGCACCGGGTGCCAACCCCCTCACGGTCGCCGAGTTGGTACGTTCGGAATTGCCGGATATCGAAAGCCAGTTGCCCAGCGGTCTCAACGTTCGCCTCGCGTACGATGCGTCTGATTTCATCGAAGACTCTATCAATGAAGTCATCCGCACCCTGATCGAAGCCATGATTATTGTTCTGGTCGTTGTCTTCCTGTGCCTGGGCTCCGTGCGGGCCTCGGTGGTGCCCTCGGTGGCGGTGCCGCTGTCGCTGATTGGCGGCGCTTTCATCATGCTGATGTTCGGCTTCTCCCTGAACCTGCTCACACTACTGTCGATGGTTCTGGCGATCGGCCTGGTGGTGGACGACGCCATCATCATGGTAGAGAACGTTCACCGGCACATCGAACAGGGCGAATCCCGGTTCGATGCTGCGCTGCATGGTGCGCGCGAAATGGCCACGCCAATCATTGCCATGACCACCACTCTGGTGGCGGTATACGCACCGATCGGCTTCATGGGTGGTCTGGTCGGCTCGCTGTTCACCGAGTTTGCTTTCACACTCGCAGGTACGGTGGTTATTTCCGGCATCGTGGCGCTGACGCTCTCGCCCATGCTGTCCGGCAAGGTACTCAAGCCCCACGGCAACCCTGGCCGGTTCGAACGGTTGGTTGAAAGGAGCTTCAATGGGCTTGCCGACGTTTACAAGCGCGCACTCAGCTCGCTGATGCTCACCAAATCTGTGGTGATATTTTTCGCCGTGGTGGTGCTCGGCTCCATCTACTTCATGGTTATCATGAGCCAGAAAGAGCTGGCGCCTACCGAAGATCAGGGCATTCTGTTTTACCAGGGTCTTGGGCCGCAAACGTCGACACTCGACTACCTTTACGAACATGGGCAGGAGGTCCAGCAGAGAATGTCCGGGGTGCCTGGCTATAGCGAGGACTTCATGATTCTGGGCATCACCAGCCCGAACGCCGTGTTCGGCGGGTTCAAGCTGGCCCCCTGGAGCGAGCGAGAGATCAGTCAGTTCGAGGTGCAGCCGCTACTCGATGCTGAACTCCGGAAAGTGACTGGCCTGCAAACCGCCGTTTTCCCTCGCCCGTCGCTGCCTGGGTCAGGCGGGGGTCTGCCTTTCCAGTTCGTCATCACCACTGGCGGCAGCTATGAACAACTCAATGAGGTTGCTGATGACTTGCTCGGCAAAGCCCTGCAGAGCGGTAATTTCATGTTTCTGCAGAAATCCATCAACTTCGACAAACCGGTGATCCGCATAAACGTTGATCGGGACCGGGTCGCAGACCTCGGGTTGTCAATGCGGGATATCGGGCAAAGCCTGGGCAGTATGCTCGGTGGTGGTTATGTCAACCGCTTCAACATGGAAGGGCGCTCCTACCAGGTTATTCCGCAGGTGGATGATCAGTTCCGCGCCAGCCGGGAAGCACTGGAGAACTACTACATCCGTGCTGATAACGGTGAACTGGTCGCGCTGTCCAGCGTGATCACCTTCACTGAGAGCGTGGAGCCCTCCAACAGAACCCAGTTCAACCAGCAAAACTCCCTGACCCTTCAGGGTGTGGTCATGCCGGGTGTCGCGGCAGGCACCGCGATGGAGTTTATGGAGCAAACGGCTGCGGAGGTATTTCCCCAGGGATTCAGTTACGACTACACCGGTGAAACACGCCAGTTGGCCACCCAGGGCAGCGCCCTGATGGTGACCTTCTTCCTGTCGCTGCTGGTGATTTACCTGGTGCTGGCGGCACAGTTTGAGAGTTGGCGTGACCCGCTCATCATTCTGGTGTCAGTGCCGATGTCCGTCGCCGGCGCCATGGCGTTCATCGTGCTCGGGTTTGCCTCTATGAACATTTACACCCAGGTGGGGCTGATCACGCTGATCGGCGTGGTGTCCAAAAACGGCATCCTGATCGTTGAATTCGCGAATCAGCTACAGAAAGAGCGCAAGCTGAACAAGTTCGATGCCGTCGTGGAAGCCGCAGCCATACGACTCCGGCCGATCATCATGACCTCACTCGCGCTGATTTTTGCCATGGTGCCGCTGCTTATCGCGGTCGGTCCGGGTGCAGAGAGCAGGTTTGCCATTGGCCTGACGATCAGTGCCGGGCTGGGCATTGGTACGCTGTTCACGGTGTTCGTACTGCCAGCGTTCTACATTCTGCTGGCCCGGGACCACAACAAGGCCGCCGGCAAGGCATACGAGGACGCACCGGCGCAGTGACCCTCGGCACCCTGACCTGGCTGTTCGTCCTTGGCTTCGCCACCTGGTACTGGTGGCGGGCCAAGGCGATCAAGGATTTCGTGTTGCAGGCGGCCCGCCGCTACTGCGAAACCATGGACGTGATGCTGCTGGATGATGCCGTCTACCTCCGCGGGCTCTGGTTCAAGCGTGACCAGAACGGCCAGATCCGGGTGTGGCGGCGCTTTCTGTTTGACTTCACCACCACCGGCGAACAGCGCTATACCGGCCGCATTATCATGCTGGGGCGGACCATCCTGAACACCGAACTTGAGCCCCACCGATTTAACTGAAGAACTCAATTACGTAAAAATCACCCATAGGGGTGATGCACTGCCCAAGACGACTCCGCAATACTGATGTCGGCATTATGACAACGACAAAAACAACAGGAGTCACCTATGCGTTTTGCCATCCCTGTCCGGCTGATGGCCGGAGCCCTTATGCTGGCGTTCTCAATGCTGAGTCACGCCAGTTATACCCAGACCCGCTACCCCATCGTGCTGGTGCACGGTGTCACCGGTTTCAACACCATCGGCGGCCTGGTCAACTACTTCCACACCATCCCCTGGAACCTCGAGCGCAGCGGTGCGCGGGTTTACACCGCCAGCGTGTCGTTTGTGAACAGCAGTGAACGGCGCGGCCAGCAACTGGCCAACTACGTCAACAGCCTGGGTCATAGCAAGGTCAACCTGATGGCTCACAGCCAGGGCGCGCCCACCTCACGGGTAACCGCAGCCCTGATTCCCCACCGCATTGCCTCAATCACCTCCATCAACGGCGTGAACAAAGGCTCCAAAGTGGCCGACGTGATCCGTGGCATTCTGCCTCCGGGCAGCTTTGTGGAGGGTGGTGCTGACGCCATCGCCAACGCGCTCGGCGGCCTGATCAATACCCTGTCTGGCTCCAACAATCCCCAGGATGGCATTGCCGCTTTGGAAACCCTGACCACACCGGGCACCACCCGGTTGAACAACGCACTGGGCTGGAAAGGCGTCAACCGCACGGCCTGTGCCGGCACCAACGAGAATGTGTGGATCAACGGCCAGCGCGTGAAATTCTTCAGCTGGACCGGTCGTGGCATTTTCACCAACGTCTTTGACGTGACCGACCCGTTCCTGGGTGTCACCGGGCTCGCCTTTGGCTTCGAGGAAAGTGACGGTCTGGTGGGCGTGTGCTCCACCATGATGGGTAAGGTGATCGGCACCCATTATGATATGAACCACGTAGACGCCATCAACCACCTGCTGGGTGCCCGGTCGCTCTGGACCAACCCGGTTACTCTTTACCGCACCCAGGCCAACCGTCTGAAAAACAAAGGGCTGTGAGTTCGGTATGACCAGAAAGACACGGTCCGCTCGCGGGTGGTTTTTCTCGGGAACGCTGCTGGCCCTTATGGCCGGCGGCGTTTTTGTTTTGACCACGGACCCGCGCCCCCCGGAACAGCCACCCATCAAGACAACGGCGACCACACCATCGGGTCCAGACCCATTGGGCGCTCGCCAGCCGGCACCCATCGTAGCGCCGCCCCCGGGCCAGGCCGCTCCGACGGATGGCATCCTCGCCCGGACACCAGAGTCTCTGGGGGCAACCCCCTTCGCGCCGTCGCTGGCCGGCACCGATATTGACGGCGCGCTGAAAGCCAACGCCAACGGCGACCTGATCGTTGACCTGCAAACCCGGGATTTTTTCGACTACTTCCTCAGCACGGTGGGCGAGGTCAGCCCGGAAACCGCCATCGGCCAGATCGAGCAAATGGCCAGGAACCACCTGCCAGAGCCCGCGGCCAGCCAGGCCCTGGCGCTGCTTGATGACTACCTGGCTTACAAACAGGCGGCGCTTGGCGTGATGCAGTCGGAACTGGACCCCTCCCGCGCCCAGGACCCTGCTTACCAGTTGACGGCGCTGGGCAATGCCCTGGCCGACCTGAAAGCACTCCGGCAAAGCACCTTCTCCAATGCCGCCCATAACGCTTTCTTTGGCCTGGAAGAGGCTTACAGCGAATACACGCTGGCGTCGCTCAGCATCCAGCAGCGTGATGACCTGAGCAACGAGGGCAAACAGGCGCTGATTGACTATCACCGCGACCAGCTGCCGGAAGTGATTCGACGTACCGAGGAACGCCTGCACCAGGAAGTGACCATACACAGGCAGCGGGTCGAGGCCATCCGCACGGCAGACTCCCCGGGTGCCGCAGGCCAGAAGCTGGCGGAACTGGGCCTCGATGCCCAGAGCGTGAAAGGCGTAACCGACTATCTTAAACAACGCCAGCGGTTTGATGCGTCATTTGAAACTTTCGAGCAGGCGCTATCCGAGGCCCACCTTTCCGGCCTCACCACCGAGGACCAGCGCCAGCACCGGGAAGACCTGCTGAAACAGCATTTCCCGGATGAGCAGACACAGACCTGGGCGCGCCTGCGATTGCTGGACAACCGCTGAACCCGGGCGCCATTCATCACTCGCAGGCTGACGGCTTCTTCAGCCTGCGCGCGGCGCCCGCCGCCGGAAACCCGCTATCAGAAGGTCAGAGCCGCCGGCTGTTCATCCCTCCCGCCCCACTGACATCCTTCTGTCACAATTCTGCAGCAAACTCCGACGTCAT
>DASSWD010000270.1:0-5453 GCA_035705335.1 Marinobacter sp.
CACCTCCCGGCAGGCATCACCGCGGCCATGAGGGCCATAAGTCGTTTCAGTGCCCAGCAGCTCAATGCTGGTTTCTGAGTATTCAGGCAGGCCCCGCTCGGCAAACATTGCCGAGGTCTTTGCCAGAATCGCGTCGGCCACCTTCTGCGCTTTTGCCCGTGCATCCATCCCGGCCAGCAGGAAGGTCACCGTGCACTTGAAGCCGTCGGGCCAGGTGCCCGATACCTTGTAATGATCGGTTGGTGGCAACCCTCGGGCGCCGGACACGCTGACCCGGTCCTTGCCAATTTCCTCCAGTGATACCTGAGTAAAATCACAGGTCACATCCGGCAGCAGATAAGCTCTCGGGTCACCGATTTCATACACCAGCTGCTCCGCCACCGTGCCCCGGCTGACCAGTCCACCGGTGTCGTCTGGTTTGGTCATCACAAACTCGCCCGAGGCGCTGACTTCCGCAATCGGAAAACCCATATTGGCGTAGCCATCAGCCACCTGTTCCCAATCCGTAAAGTTGCCGCCGGTGGCCTGGGCGCCGCATTCGAGAAGGTGCCCCGCCAGGCTGCCCTGGGCGAGCATGTCGTAGTCATCCCAGGCCCAGCCGAACTCGTGCACCAGCGGTGCCAGCACCAGGGCGCTGTCGGCCACCCGGCCGGTCAGGATGATGTCTGCGCCCTGTTCCAATGCTGCCACCAGCCCGGGCGCACCCAGGTAGGCGTTCAGGCTCACCATCATGGCGGGGAAGGGCTGGCCGGTGGTCATTTCGGTAATGCCAGCTTCTGCCATTGTCTTTTTCTTCATCAGCAGATCGTCGCCCAGCACCAGGGCAATCTTCAGGTCCACCCCAGCCTTGTCGCACAGGGCCTGAAGGGCATCCCGGCAGGCCACCGGGTTGACCCCGCCGGCGTTGGTCAGCACTCGGATTCCTTTGGCTTTGATCTCTGACAGCAGCGGGCCCATCACCGTCTCGACAAAGTCCCGGGCGTACCCCTGGGTCGGATCTTTCATTTTCTGGCCGGCCATGATCGACAGGGTGATCTCCGCCAGGTAGTCCGCCACCAGGTAATCAATCCGGCCATGATGCACCAACTGGGCAGCGGCGGTTTCCGTGTCGCCCCAGAAGGCGGACGAGCAGCCAATACGGACGGGCTTGGGTGAATCTGACATGGTGAGAACCCTGTGGTCGGCGCCGGAAGACAAAGCCTCGGAGTGAAGTTATCCCTCGATGGCCTTGACATTACCAAGCAAGCGCTTGGTTTGTAAACAGGCAAATGTCAGGTAGAATTCTGTTTCCTCTTTTGACCGACGGATGGCCTTTGTGAATCAGACTCCAATCCTGCAAGCGCTGATCAACGAACAGCGGGTGTCTGACCCGGCCAGCGCCCGCGGGCGGCTGCTGCAGGAGGCGGCCCGCCTGTTCCGGGACAAGGGCTATGAACGCACCACCGTGCGGGATCTGGCGGCCGCTGTGGGCATTCAGTCCGGCAGCCTGTTTCATCATTTCAAAACCAAGGAAGACATCCTCAAAGCGGTGATGGTGGAAACCATTCGGCTGAACACCGCGTTGATGCAGGCTGCTGCCGATGGCGCTGATTCGCCCCGAGAAAAGCTTCGTGCTTTGGTGCGCGCAGAACTGGAATCGATCAACGGCCAGACCGGTGAGGCTATGGCGGTGCTGGTGTACGAATGGCGCAGCTTGTCCGAACCGTCCCGGGCGGAGGTGCTGGAGCTGCGGGAGATCTATGAAAACCTGTGGTTGTCGGTGCTCAATGAACTGGCGAGAAACGGAGAGATCACGGCCGATCCCTTTATCGTTCGCCGTATGCTGACTGGCGCCCTGAGCTGGACAGTCACCTGGTACCGCCCCGCCCGCGGCGGTCTGACACTGGATGGGCTGACCGATCAGGTACTGGCCATGATCAGGCTGCATAGCGTCGTCTGATGGACCCTTGGTCCGATTGGCCTGACCGTGGCGATGATTGTCGCCTTTATCCCCAGGCTGTTCTACGCTTTGTCATATCGGTGTGATGGACTGGCCCGCAGAGGTAACCCTTCACGGGCTTTGTCGTTGGGGGGGCGATCACACCCCCGGGGATACAAGTCGGTCACGGACGCCTTCCCGTATAGCCTGTAGAATGCGCGGCTCTTGTTGCCGCCCTGAATTGGTTGGGAGTGTTCGGTGAATCGATGTCATGCAGCGTTTTTGAGTGCTCTGATTGCCCTGGCGTTGGCCGGCTGTGGCGGGGGCGGCTCGGACGGCTTTATAACCCCTCCGCCGGAAGACCCTCTGGCTGGCATCATCGCCATTGAGGCCAACAGCCGGATTGATCAGGACACCATGGACGAACTGGGGCTGGTTGGCGCGCAGCCGGCGAGCACGGTTCAGTCGTTGCCAGTAAATTTTGTTCTGGCCGGGTATGTCAGTGCCAATAGTGGCAGCTATACGTTTTTGAACGGTCAGGCGGCGACGTTCGGTTATGAGATGGATGAAGAGGACCGCTTCACCGTGCGGCTGGTGCCGGGCGATACCATCAGGCTTGAGAGTTTTGGCAGTCGGGCGGGGGATCCGACGCTGGAGTTGGAAATCTCAGGAAGTTTGGGCGGTTTCGTTTCAGATTCGACGTCGGCAACCACCTCAGCGGTGGTCGTGGCAGCACCGGGATCCGGCGATGAACTTCAGGAATACCAGTTAACGGTGCGAGCAACGGGTGGAACGGGTGCCGCACGGTATGTTCTAACCAGAGAGGTTATATCGTCGGCATTGGTCACGTCTTTCCATTGGCCCGATTACGATTTCGTCCCCGGCGAGGCGCTCGTTACCCTGGCGGACGAGGGTGCTCGGATATCTGCACTGGCAGCTGGCACCGCTGAGATGAAGCGCCATTTGGGAAAATCTGACTGGCTGGTGGCCATGCCGGCTCAGGTGTTTACAGCGGTACCTGACAATGCCAATGCGCGCAAACAGGCCACTCTGGAATGGGTGGGCGAGTTGCGTAGGCAACCTGGCATTGCCTCAGCAGAACCGAATTATCTTTTCCGTTCCCAGTCGACCCCGGTGGAGGAACCGCTGTACGCGCGCAACTGGCACTACGACCTGATCAACGGGCCGACGGCCTGGCAGATTGGCGCACAAGACGGCAGCGATGTCAGGGTTGCGGTTCTGGACAGCGGGATTCTGCAGGTCAGTGACGGCGGCTGGCACCCGGATCTGGATGACAAAATTGGAAGTGTTCAGCTCGATCTGATTGACGGCGGTGATGCCGAGGATCCGGGCAGTTCGGTGGGTGGGGATGTATTTCACGGAACGCACGTGGCGGGCACCATCGGCGCGGCCATCAACGGAGACGGGATTGGCGGTGTTTCCTTCAACAGCAGCATCGTACCGGTCCGTGTGTTGAGCGAGGGTGGAACGGGAAACTCTGCCGATCTGATCGAAGCGATCCGGTGGGTGACCAACGAAGGAGCGCTGAGGGCCGATGTGGTCAATATGAGCCTTGGAGGCTTGCCGAGAATTGAAGCGCTGGAGGACGCCCTTGCGGACGGCGTGGAGGCAGGGGTCATTTACGTTGCCGCCGCAGGTAATTCGGCGACGAACGTGCCGTCATACCCGGCAGCTTCAGAGAGTGTATTCGCGGTCAGTGCGGTCGACGCCGGCGGGCAACCTGCATCCTACTCGAATTTTGGTAGTTGGATTGATCTTGCAGCGCCTGGCGGCGATGCCAGCCGCGACGCCAACCTCGATGGTCAGGCTGATCTGGTCTGGTCTGCCAGTGGTGAGCGCAGCGGAGGTATGTCGACGCCAGGTTATCGGGGGTTGCAGGGCACCTCGATGGCGTCACCCCATGTGGCTGGCGTGATCGCCTTAATGAAGGCGGAAAACCCTGCTTTGAATTTTGGGCAAATCAAGGCGCGCCTGGAAACTACGGATCGTTTGTTGACACAGGGGTCCGGATCCAGTGATGAACGCCTGGGATGGGGTGTCATTGATGCGGCAAAAGCGGTGTCATCGGCCGCTACCGGAGCGGATATCACTGTGTTATCTGCGTCCCCGGCCTTCGTGAGGCTGAGTAATGAGGGTGCGAATGCTGCTACCGTTTCTCTCAGACAGTATGGCGACGGTGAAGTTGACAACGTCCGGGTCGGGCCAACGCCTGATTGGCTGAGAGTGATCCCGGATGACGTGGCTTCACCTGCGCAACTAACGTTTGAACTGATACCAGAAGCCCTCGACCAAGACGAGCCAGCGAGGGTGAATGTGATCATAAACTATAACGTTGACAACAACGCTGCAGATCCGCCTTTAACCATTCCAGTAACAGGTGAGCTCATCAGCGACCAACAAGCCCGAACCGCCGGCCGCCATTTCGTCCTGCTGATCAACACCGAGCCGAACGACAACGGCGTCTACCCCGCCGAATCCCAGGTCGCGGTGGATGTCCAGAACGGTCAGTACGAATTCCGCTTTGAAGCTGATGACGGTGAGGAGCCTCAGCGGCTCGCGGAAGTCCGCCCGGGTACCTATTTTCTGGTCGCCGGCACTGACATTGACGGCGATGGCCTGATCTGTCAGGCCGGCGAGGCCTGCGCGGAATACCCCATCGCCGGTCTGCGGGAGCCGATCACTATTGAGGAAGGGCGGGGGCTGTCGGGCCTTCGGATGACCACCAGTTTCTCCCGCCCGACGTCATCGGCCACGTCGGCGGATGTCTTGCCCCGCCCTGGCTTTCAGGGGTATCAGTTGATGGGTGAAACACCGTTTGATCGAACCACCGAAAACGGAGCAAAAGCGATCCAATGAACGTTCTGAAACAACGGATGCGGTGCCTGCCGGTGGTGCTCGCCGGTGTGGTGCTGGCGGCCTGTGCCTCTGGTGGCAGCAGCATCAGTACCACTGACGTGAGCGTTCGGCAGGTTACCCAGTCCGCCCAGTGCGGCCTGACGGGCCCGGGCATTGCCTATGTGCAAACCGAAGCCGAGCGGGAGGCATTGCTGGATCTCAACGGCCAGAACATGGTGACCGGTGCGGTGCGGCAGGTGGATCTGGCGCGGGAGTCCATCGTGATTGTCACCCTGGGCCAGAAGCCCACCGCCGGCTACAGCGTTGGGTTGGCTGAGACCCGTGCCGACGGTGATGTGCTGAATCTTGTCATGTCGGTTACCGAGCCGCCGCCTGACGCCATGACCGCACAGGTGATCACCTCTCCCTGTGTGGTGCTGGCGCTGCCTGCCGACGGCTGGCAGCAGGTGCGGGTGATGGGGCTGACCGATCAGCCACTGGTAAAGCGCCTGGATGAGTAGGCCCGGGTTGGCACCGCCACAAATCTACCGTTGATCTTTCGGCCCGATTCCCTAAGCTATGGCGCAGCAATCCTGACCCTTTGTGGAGCCGTGCCGTTACTATGAGCCAGCAACAATACAACGCCGATGCCATTGAAGTCCTGAGCGGTCTTGATCCG
>DASSWD010000271.1:0-4326 GCA_035705335.1 Marinobacter sp.
GCCGGTTGACGAACCACCACCGCTGCCACCGCAAGCGGCGAGCGCTGCAGCCAGAGTCGAGACCGCAAAGATCTGGGTTGATCGGTTCATGTTTCCTCCTGAAATGCCTTGGTGATGGGTTCCGGGGCGATTGCCCTTACCCTCTCCACACGCCAGTTCCGGTCCGATCGTTCCCGCTCAGTGAATTAACCTTTGTTCAGGTTTCAGGCGCCGTGCACCCGTGGCGCGGCTGATATAGACTTCCGTTTCCCGATCACAGCGACAGGCAGCGTTCTTGGCCCTTTTCCCCTTCAGACCAAGTGCCCAGCGGCGATTTGAGCGTCTGGTGCAGCCCCATCTTGCCAGCATGCACGCGTTTGCCTGGCGGTTGTCGGGTAGCGCTCAGGACGCCGAGGATCTGGTGCAGGATGTGGTGGTGAAACTCTACCCCCGCCTCGAGGAGCTGGAGTCGGTCACCCAGTTGAAGCCCTGGCTGAACCGGGTGCTTTACCGGCACTTCATCGATACCCACAGGAAAAAGGAGCGCCAGGTGGACCGCCCGATCAGCGACCTGGCCGGCGATGCCCCCCAGGAGGCCTGGCTGGACGCCCGCGGGGATTCGGACAACACTCCGGAATTGCGTCTTCAGGAGGCCGAACTGGGGCCGCTGCTCAACAAGGCGTTGGCCCGGCTGAGCGCAGACCAGCGTACCTTGCTGATGTTGCACGATGTGGATGGCTGGCGTCAGGAAGACGTCGCTGAAGTGCTTGGTGTAGCAGTGGGGACCGTCAAATCCCGCCTTCACCGCAGCCGGGCAACCCTGCGGCGCTATCTTGCTGCGCACAGGGAACCGAATGGCGATGCCGGGCGTCTTGAGGAATGAGGTGATAACGATGATCTGCCAGAGCGTTCGCGACAATCTGCCTGACTATCTTCTGGGTACCCTTCCGGAGGAGAGCGTATTGGCGCTGGAAGCCCATCTGGCCGATTGCGCTGCTTGCCAACAGCAATACCAGGCTGAACAGCAGTTGCAGAAGGCGTTGATCAGGCATCACCAGGCCCCAGCCCCCTCTCAGGATTTCGAAGCCCGTGTTCTGGCCACAGCCACCGAAGGCGGTGGGCGCCGGCGGTATGCCCACGCCGCCTGGGGCAGTGCCGTGGCGGCGGCCCTGGTATTGGGTATCTGGATCGGCCGGGGACCGGTGGTGCCGAACTCGGACACCGCGTCGTTCGAACCCGTTGTTCAGACCGTTCGGCTGGCATTCACGTCGGCCGAACCGCTGGATGAGGTAACGCTGACCCTCGAACTGCCGCCGCACGTTGAGCTGTCCGGGCTGCCCGGCGAGCAGCGGATCAGTTGGCAGGTCAGTCTGCAGCAGGGCGACAATGTGCTGACGCTGCCATTGAAGGTGTTGTTCCCCGGTGAAGGGGAATTGATTGCAGAACTGGATGCCGCGGGTCGGCAGAAAGTGTTTCGGGCCAGTGTTCCACCCTTCGTCGAGGGTCGGTCCGGTTCAGATCCGCGAACCGAGGAGGAACCATCGACATGACGCTACGACGACTCAAACACCGTGTCGCTGCCTGCCTGGCCGTCGCGGTGGCCCTGATTGCATCACCACTGGTGATGGCCAACGACGATCTGGATGTGACCATGCGAATGATTCAGGACGGCGAGGACCTCACCGGCTCGGTCGTTCGGGAGATTCGCCTGCCCGAACGGGGGGCATCGCCCGGATCGGCAGCGCCCCGGGGCAATGTTGCCGTCCCGCCAGAGAGTGACCGGCTGAGGGAGCGGGGCCGCGAATTCGGCCAGTCCGTTTCGGAACGGGCACGTGAGGCCCGTGATCAGAACAGTGACCGACGACCGCCCGGTCGGCCAGACGTCTCGCCGCCGGGCCGGGAATCGATAGAACGCCGGCCTGACCCATCCCCCAATTCCGCAGCGCCATCACGTCCCTGACGCCGGGATTGTGCTAATCTTCGGGCACTTGATCCACGCTGGCGCCGCGTGGGCCAGGCTGAGTGACTTTTGCCCGAGGATGTCCGTTGTTCAGACCCCTGCTGTTTTGCCTACTGCTGTGGCTTCCGGTGGTGGCGCTGCCCCAGTCGCCCGCGACTGACGCATCGCCGGGCGCGGTTGCGATGGCCCGCGGCATTGCCCTGTTTCAGGAGGGTAAGCCAGAGCGGGCACTGGCGTATCTTCAGGATGCCGCCCGCCTTGGCATCGCCTCTCCGGCCCTGAAATACAACCTGGGCGTTGTGCACTACCGTCTGGGCCAATACCTTGAGGCGGCTGACTGGTTCCGCCAGTTGCTAGACACCGAACACGAGGCGCTGGCCCGTTATAACCTTGGCTTGGTGGCACTGGCTGCCGGGCAGGATCAGCAGGCGACAGACTGGTTCCAGAGCGTTGTCGCCAGCGACGAGCCCCGTTTAAGCGCGCTGGCTGAGCGCCAGCTGGAACAACTGTATCCCCGAAACGATGTTGAACCCTCGCCCGATGTGCAGGGCTACGCGACCGGCGGTGTCGGCTACGACAGTAACGTCAGCGCCTTGCCCGACAGTCAGTCCAGTGGTCAGGGCAGCACCTTTGCCGAAGCCATCCTGGCCGGCGCCGTAGCAACCGGCCGCCTCGGCGACTGGCAAACCCGACTGGATGCTGCCTGGTACGAGCGACAGTACGAGCGGCGTTCCGAGGGCGATACCCGGGTTCTGCAAACCGGCGTCAGCGGTCGTCGCCCCTTGGCAGACTGGCAGGTGGGTGCGCGGTTAGGAGTGGCCCGCAGTTGGTTGGGTAATCAATCGCTGGATACCCGGGGCGGAATGGAAGTGTTCGCAGAAGACTCGCCCTGTGCCCCGGTGCGGGGGCTGGACCGCTGCGAATTGTCGCTGGCGGCGGAGCAGGTGTGGGCGAGCCGCCCTTACGAGGCCTATGACGGCCAGTGGTACCGTTTGCAAGCGAGGGGCTGGAAGGCTACGGCGGCGGGGCAACTGGAAGGTTGGCTGCGGATAGAGCAGAACCGCCGCCGGGATCTTCGCCAGGGCGAGCAGTTTCTGAGTGTTTCCCCGACCCATTATGAGGCCCTGATCCGGCTCTCGCATTCAGTGCATTCCCGCCTCACCCTGGGTACCGGATTGAGTGCACGGCTGAGCCGCTTCGCTGATCCGAATCGGGAATTTGATGGCCAGACTCTGACAGAAGAGCGGCGCCGGGAGCGCCGATGGCAGGCCGAGGCGTCTGCGGATTATCAGCTGACAGACACCTGGCTGGTCCGCGGCGAGTGGCGATATCAGAATCAGCAAAGCACCATCAGCCGATACGAGTACCGGCGTCAGGTGCTGCTGGTGTCGCTGGAAGCGTTGCTTTGAGCGGGCGGTAAGACGCCTGTTCAGAGCGTCGCCATGACCCGTTTCGCTGCAGCAATGGTGTGTTCGATGTCAGCATCAGACAGCGCCGCACAGGCAAAGCCGGCCTCAAACGCCGATGGCGCCAGATAGACCCCTTCCTTCAGCATGCCCTGGAAGAACGCTTTGAATCGCTCCACGTCACACTGCATGACCTGATCAAACCGGGTCACCGAAGGCGCATCGGTGAAGAAGAACCCGAACATGGCGCCGGCGGACTGGACCGCCAGGGGAATCCCGGTGGCATCGGCAGCGGCTTTCAGGCCATCCCGGACGCGATTGGTTTTCTCCGTCAGCCGGTCGTGGAATCCCGGCTCGGAAATGGCGTTCAGGGTGGTCAGCCCGGCGGTCATGGCCAGTGGGTTGCCGCTCAGGGTGCCAGCCTGATAGACCGGACCCAGCGGTGAAATGTGTTCCATGATGGTCCGCTTGCCGCCGAAGGCGCCTACCGGCAAGCCACCACCAATCACTTTGCCCAGGGCGGTCAGGTCTGGTGTTACCCGATAGAGGCCCTGGGCGCCGCCCAATGATACCCTGAAGCCGGTCATCACCTCGTCAAAGATCAGCACTGTGCCGTGCTCGTCGCACACCTCCCGCAGGCCTTCGAGGAAGCCGGGCACCGGCGGAATACAGTTCATGTTGCCGGCCACCGGCTCCACGATGATGGCGGCCACCTGGTCGCCGATCCGGCGGAAGGTTTCCCGCACTTCATCAATGTCGTTGTAGGTGAGGGTGATGGTGTGTTCGGCCAGGCTGGCCGGGACGCCCGGTGAGTTGGGCACCCCCAGGGTCAGGGCGCCGGAACCGGCTTTCACCAACAGGGAGTCGGAGTGGCCGTGGTAGCAGCCTTCGAACTTGATGATGGCGCTGCGGCCGGTGGCGCCGCGGGCCAGGCGGATGGCGCTCATCGCCGCTTCGGTGCCCGAGCTCACCAGCCGCACC
>DASSWD010000272.1:0-8342 GCA_035705335.1 Marinobacter sp.
GGTCACTTCGGCAACCGCACTGTAGCCTTCGATGTTGGAACTGATCAGCTCAGCCAGACCACCCCCAAGAGGATAGTAAGTTCCGCCCGTACCG
Source organism: Marinobacter sp. (assembly GCA_035705335.1). GTDB lineage: Bacteria > Pseudomonadota > Gammaproteobacteria > Pseudomonadales > Oleiphilaceae > Marinobacter. The sequence goes on from DASSWD010000272.1 coordinate 95, forward strand.
CCGGTGGCGATGGACAGATCGGTCTGAGCCTGCGCGGAAGACACGCCGACCAGCAGAGAGGCCGTTGCGGCCAACAGTAGTTTTCTCATGTGTTCACCTCGTTGTTATTGGAATGACACTGCTTGGACATCTTAGATGGCGAATCTGGCTAATGCAGCCTCTATGCCACTTATTGATAACCCCTATTCCCGGGGCTTTACGGGCATCAAACCCCACCATTTGGGTAGGAATTCGCCCAAAAGCCCGAGACCCATAAGCAAGAATCCGCCGATCTACTCCACTCGCCCCGATCGGGGCACCAAACAGCCCAGCAAGGTAATCGACAGATCCCGGAACTGCGCCTCTGAGCGAAGCGTTTCCGGAAATTGATCCGCCATCGCCCGCTGACAGCTGCCAGTTCTGCGATCAATACCGTCCAGGCAAGCCTGCCGAGTTTCATCTGGGAATGCAGTCCCGTCTTCACACTGCTCCGGCGCCTGATCCGTGATCCAGTCTACGGCCACACCCCGCGCGACCGGATTCTGAGCCAGATCAGTGAATCGCGCCGCGTTGACCGGCGCCGGCGCTTCACGGGACTGATCCCAGAGCACCACGCCCAGGGCGGCCGACACCAGAACCACCGTGACGATTGGAAACTTCATAACACCCCTGAATTACTCACAGTATCTGTGGATAAGATTGTTGGAAACGTCAGGAAAGCCCGTGTAAACCGCACAACCACGGGCCTTCCGGAGAGCGGAGGGAAATTGATCAATCGGATCAATCTGTGCGCAAACCGGCCCTGCCGGCACCTTACAGCAGGCTGAACGCCACAGCCACTACCAGCGACACCACCAGCGACAGTGGGATCATCAGGGCGATGTCCTGGGACGGCCCGTCATACCGGACCGCCAGCACATAGCTGAGCACCGCCACCGACATGGCGCTCTGAACAACAAGGACTTGCCCTTCCAGCTCCGATAATGGCCAAAACCATACCAGCAACAGCGCGATCACCGCCCCGGCAACGGGACGATAAACACTCAAAAACAGCGGCTTCAGCACCGAACCAAGATCAGCCAGGGTCAGACGCGCCAAAGAACTACCCAGCTGCATCAGCATGATGGGAATGGTGATCGCCCCCAATTGTTCCAGCGTTGAGCGCACCGGCGCTGGCGGAGACACTTCAAATACAACGAGCACCACCCCCACCAACAGTGCCACAACCGGCCCGTTTCGAATCAGATCCCTGGCCGACAGTCTGCCAGATAAACAACCGACACCGAGCGTGAAGTGACTGACCTGAATGATGGACGAAATAATCATGGCCGGCCCGAGCGCCGCGGGCCCGAACAGTGCAAAGCAGACAGGCACCCCCATGTTTCCCGTGTTCGGATTAACCACGGCCGATAAATACTGGCGCACCGGCAACTTCAGACATTTCAGTACAGCCCAGGTCAGCAGGGCCATCAGCAACAACCAGACCACCGTCGCGCCGATTAAAGACATCATTTGTCCGACCTGAATGTTCATTTCCAGCACGGAATGCAACAGCAACGCCGGAATCCCCACCGCCGAAACCAATCCGGCCAGCGCTGAACCGTCAAACAGTTCCGTGGTTCGACCCAGCCACGCGCCCAGCGCTATAAGAGTGAACACGGGAAACAACGACGCGAAAAGCGCTTCGATCATGATGGCACTCCGATACCATGGTTGAACGGGAGTTGTGGTCCTGGGGCGGTGTGATAGATTGGCGGTTTCTCCAAAGAGCCTTTCATGAATCCATCGTCCCAAACCGCCCGATCAGGCGTGATGTTTGGTCTCAGCGCTTACAGCCTGTGGGGATGCTTCCCGCTCTATTTCGCGCTGTTTCAGGGTATTCCGGCTGCAGAGGTCGTTCTGCATCGGGTGGTCTGGTCCTGTGTCTTTCTCGCCATCGTTGTGAGCGTTCTGAGACGCTGGCCAGCCATTCGTCAGGCTATGGCCAATCCAAAAGGTCTGATTTGGGTGGCCGGCTGCGCACTCCTGATCGCCCTGAATTGGGGAGTCTACATCTATGCGGTAGAGACCCGCCACGTTCTGCAAGCGAGCCTGGGTTACTTCCTCACCCCCTTGGTCAACATTGCTCTGGGCATGCTCCTGCTGCAGGAACGCATCACCCGCCTTCAGGGTATATCGGTGGCATTGGCGGCAACCGCGATTGTGTATCAGCTGGCACGCCTGGGTGACGTTCCCTGGATCGCGCTGATGCTGGCACTGAGCTTTGGCGGTTATGGGCTGATGCGCAAGCGAGTCACACTCGATGGCCTGACCGGGCTGTTCGCCGAAACGCTGCTGCTCGCGCCTTTCAGTCTCGTGATTCTTGCGTATCTTGCGGTTACCAACGCCGGCCACTTCACAGATAGCCGGGAGACCGCCTTGCTGCTGATGTCCAGCGGTATCGTGACGGCGGTGCCGCTGCTTCTTTTCGCAGGCGCGGCCAGACGCCTGCGACTCGCAACCATCGGATTCCTGATGTACATCAACCCAACCCTGCAGTTTTTCATTGGCTGGCATCTGTTCAACGAACCCTTGACCTCAGAGCAACTGATCAGCTTTGCGCTCGTCTGGTGCGCTCTGGCCATCTACTCGTGGTCAGCCTGGCAGAACCGACCCACCGCCGCGACAAAACCCACGCGACCTCTGTCGCCCAGACCCTGAAGCACCAGGCCAACCACCACAACCGGACGTAACAGCGTCAGTCCGGGCGCGGCACGGTCAGAATCCCGCCGAAAGTGCCGTAGTCGCTGCCGCCAAGGCGGGAGATCGGGTCGATGGCCTTGGCGTCGAACACGTAACGCCCCTGATCGTTGTCCTTAACCACGCTGTCATCGACATAGACTTGCTTGATGTTGCCAAACATCAGCGACTGCGGCGTGTCGCCCATCTCGATGATTTCCCGCAGTTCGCAGTACAACGCAACCCGAACACCCGCAAGCTGGGGCATGGGGAAGCCCGAGTCAGTGACCAGTGACATATCGAGCCGGTCCAGCTCGGACTCACCATGGGCCAGATGCCGGGAGGATTCCGTCATCGCTGCGGCGTGCTCCGAACTGCCGATGTGCACCACGAATTCCCTGCGGGCCTCGACGTTCACGCGGGTATCTTTGAACGTGCCATCGGCGGGTTTCTTGCCGCCGGACACGATCAGAATCGGCGGCTTGCTGGTCACGACCGTGAAAAACGAATAGGGCGCCAGGTTGTAATCACCCTCCGGGTTCTGGGACAGCACCCAGGCCACCGGCCGGGGAATCACCGTCTGGGTCAGAATCGGGTGGTGGTGTTTGGGGTCAATTGCACCCAGGTCGATCAGCATGGCGCCTCCGTGGATGTGAGCAAGCAGCTGAAAATAGAACCACGTTCAGGGTCTACGGGCAATCGCGCCTTTAGGCGGATCTACAAATCGCGAAGGTAGGCTAATCCTGACAACTGATTCATTTGCTCACGAATCCAGAACACCCGATCCTGCACGTACTCCGAAGGCCGCGTAACACTCAAAGCACGGGGATTAGGCAACACCGCGGCCAGACGGGCGGACTGCCAGGCGCTGAGTTGACGGGCAGGTATGCCAAAGTACGCCTGGCTGGCCGCCTCTACGCCGTAGATGCCCGGGCCGAATTCGGCGATATTCAGGTAAACCTCCAGAATCCGCTCTTTCGGCCACAGCAGATCCAGCGTCAGCGCCAGGCCCGCTTCAATTGCCTTGCGCACAAAACTGCGGTCGTTCCAGAGAAACAGATTCTTGGCGGTTTGCTGCGTGATGGTGCTGGCGCCACGCAGCCCCTCCCCGGCCCGATATTCGGATAGCGCCTGTCGAATAGCTTTGAAATCCACACCCCAGTGCTCCGGGAACCGCTGATCTTCACTGGCGACCACCGCCAGCGGCATCCAGGGTGAGATGTCCGATATGGGCACCCATTCATGGGACAACGGCCGCGCCTCGCCGCCTAGCTGATACCCGAGCATAAAGGTCGAAGTGGGCGGGTTCACGAACCGGAACAGCAGAATAATCAGCAGCAACAGCACCAGAATGGCCGCCGTCATCAACGCCAGCCAACGCACTATCTTGCCGATTGTGAATGCCTTCGCCATGGTGACTTACCTGCTCCTTGGGGCCAATCCGTCTGCAAATGCACGTATAGTAGAGGCAGATTCACCGAAACAACACCGGAAAAGCCATGTTACAACTGTCCAACGCCGTCTCCCTCGGCGACTGGGAGATCGACATCAGCCAGATTCGCGCCCAGGGCGCCGGCGGCCAGAACGTCAACAAGGTCGCCTCTGCGGTGCATCTGCGCTTTGACATCCAGCACTCCAGCCTGCCGCCTTTTTACAAGGAGCGGCTGCTGGCGCTCTCGGACAACCGCATCACCAAAGACGGCGTGGTGGTGATCAAGGCACAGTCATTCCGGACCTTTGAACAGAACCGGGACGATGCCCTGCAGCGCCTGAAAGAACTGATCCTCAGCGCCGTGAAAGTGCAGAAAGCACGCCGCCCCACCAAACCCACCCGCTCATCCCAACGGCGCCGGGTTGACAGCAAGACTCGGCGGGGCCAAACCAAGGCGCTGCGGGGAAAAGTGGCACCCTGAATCACGTATACTCTCGGTTCATCAATCCATTCAGTAATCAAGGAACGAAATATGGGAAGTTCAAAACTGATCGGCATTGTTCTGCTGGTGGTAGGTATTGCCCTGCTCTACTTCGGGTACCAGTCCACCCAGTCCGTTGGCAATCAACTGACGGAAACCCTGACCGGCCGGTTTACGGATGAGACCATGTGGTATCTGATCGGCGGCGCGGCAGCCACAGCGGCCGGCGCATTTCTGACCCTGTTCAAGAAATAGATGCCCCGGCTGTTTCTCGGGCTGGAGATTCCACCGGATGTAGCGCAGGCGCTACTGAAGGCGGAATGCTCTGTGGAGGGCGCGCGCTGGCAACGTTCAGAACAGCTTCACCTGACTCTGGTGTTTCTGGGTGAAGTGCCTGCCGAGCGGGTTGAGCAGGCCGCGGCAACGGCGAGACTGGTTCAGACCGCACCGTTTGACCTGACCGTTCAGGGGCTTGGCTGTTTTGGTGACCCGGCTCACCCGAAAGCGCTATGGGCCGGGGTTGCGCCCGAAGCCCCCGTGATCTCATTGCATAGAGAGCTGGCCGACCCTCTGGTCGAAGAGGGCTTTACCATCGAGAACCGGTCGTTCAGACCTCATATCACGCTGAGCCGATTCAAGCGGGGCCAGGCCGCTTCCGTTGCCGATCTGCTCCGTGTCGAACAGAGCACCTTTTTTGGAACCATCCCGATCAACGCATTTGCGCTTTTCGAGAGCGCGCCCGGGCCGCAAGGCTCAATCTACACCGTCCTGGAGCGCTTCAACCTTCAGTCAACCGGATGACCGACACCCATCACGCCTATTCGGCGCCGATCTCCCGGAATGCCTGCACCAGGGTGTCCGGCTCCTGGGCGCCGGAGATCAGGTATTTATCGTTGATGATGAACGCCGGCACGGCGCTGACGCCTGCTCGCTGGTAGGTCGCTTCATCATCACGGACCACCTGGGCAAACTGGTCTGAATCCAGAACCGCGCGTGCGCCGGCTTCGTCCAGGCCTGCGGCTGCCACACACCGAAGCAACACGTCCTGCTTGGACACGTCGTCGGCCCGGCCGAAATACGCCTCGAACAGCGCCAGCTTCATCTCAGTTGCCTTGCCCTGCCCCTCTGCCCACTTCACCAGCCGGTGTGCGTCAAAGGTATTGCAGGTGAAGCGCTGCTGCATTTTTTCGAAATTCAGTCCCAGCTCGGTGGCGATGCGTGTCATGTCGCTCTGGGCAGCGCGCATTTCGTCTTCACTGCGACCGTATTTGCGGGCCAACGCCGGCAGAATGGGCTCGCCTTCACTGCCGTGCTCCGGGTTCAGCTCGAAGGCATGCCATTGAATGGAAAACGCCGCATCCTGTGCCATCTGCTTCATGGCCTGCTCCAGCCGGGCATAACCAATGGCGCACCAGGGGCAGGCGATGTCAGAGACGATGTCTATTTTCAGGTGTTGCATGGGGGCTCCTGTTGATGGCCAGGAGCACGCCCTGACCCGTCTTATTTACCGATCACAACACTACCACTTCCGATCGTCACGCCTCCACAGGAGATCGCGCCACCGGTAACTGCAGCCGGTTTGCCGTTGATCATTACGCTGGAGGAGCCAGCAGCTATGGACCGGGGGTGATTCGAGTGTTTCGGCTTGTTGTGAGGCGCCAGCGGGTCGCCAACGCGGGCGGCCGGCTTACCATCAACGATCACATCCGGGGAGCCGGCAATGACCGGCGTGGGGGGAAAGCCTTCGTGGTCGGAGCCCAGGTCTCCGAGCAGAACCAGTGCCTTGCTCATATCGCATCCTTTGCGTGGGGAACAACGTCCGTTTCAACAAGTCGATATGGTACCGCGTAAAAGGGGCCGCCACCAAATACAGGGGGCTTAACGACACTGGCCGGATCACTTGAATAGCGAGGAGAGCATCACACAAACGCACTTCGTAACTGGCTGATACGACCGGGTATGGCGGTCGCACGGCCGATCAGAACCGCGGCGGCGATTTCACTCGTGACCTGGATAACTGCTGTGTTTGCTGGCCGCTGGATCGCCTTTATCTGATCGCTCACCACGTCGAATTACTTTACACACCGCCCGTTTTGCGCCGGCACGTTTCCTGATTGACTGTTGATATCAAAAGAAAAACACACATCTGGTCTCGCACTTGCTGCTTATAGAACAACGCATCACCACAGCAAAGGAATGACCCATGTCGATGTTTCGTAAAATCACAGCTTTCGGTGCCCTCACCCTCGCGATGGCCGTTGCAGCTCCCGCCAGTGCCAACCTGATTGTGAATGGCAGTTTTGAAAACGAAGATGTTCCTACCAATGCCTGGCAAGCCTTTAATCCGGACCAGGTTGATGGCTGGGACGGCAGTCGCATTGAAATCTGGGACACCTATAACGGTGAAACCGCGTATGACGGCACCCAGTTTGCAGAACTGAATGCCGATCCAAGCAACGGCCTTGCGTTTGGTATCTATCAGAATATCAACACCGTAGCAGGTGAGTGGTACAACGTAACCTTCGCGTACCAGGCACGCCAGAGCAACGCGGAATCTTTTAACTTCAGCTTCGGGAATCTGCTTCCGATCCTGCTTGACGATCACACGACTTCTGGCTGGAACCTGTTCTCAGCCAATTTCCGGGCCGTTGACCTGACCACCCGCATCCTGTTCACCTCGGTGAACCCGGAAACCGGCACCATCGGCAACTTCCTGGATGACGTGAAAGTGGCTGCGGTTCCAGAGCCGGGTACCCTGGCCCTGCTGAGCATGGGCCTTCTGGGCCTGGGCCTGTCGCGCCGTCGCCGCTCGTGATTGTCTGAGCAAGAACCGAAAAGAGCCGCATCTGCGGCTCTTTTTCATTTCAGCAGGCGGGAATCAACCCGGCACAACCTGATCCGCCAGCATCGTCGCGGTGATCGCCGACAGCGTCCAGCCCAGGTGCCCGTGACCGGTGTTGTAGAACACCGTCGGCAGCTTGCCCGGGCCCACCTTTGGCATCATGTTGGGCAACATGGGTCGCAATCCCGCCCAGGGCACGACTTTGCGGGTGCAAACGCCCGGGAAGCATTCCTCCACCCAGCGCGTTAGCGGCCTCACACGGTCATCACGGATGTCGCGGTTGTAGCCGTTGAACTCGGCAGTACCGGCAACACGGAAGCGGCCATCGCCCAGGCGACTGGTCACGATCTTGGTGGCGTCGTCCAGCAAGCTCACGGTTGGCGCGGCCTTCTGTGAGGCTTCATCGTTCAATTCAACGGTAATCGAGTAGCCTTTCACCGGGTAGATATTCACCCGGTCACCCAGGCGCGCGGCCAGCGCCCGGCTGCCCACACCCGCGCAGACGACCACACCGTCAAAGGTATCCCGTTGCTGCTGGTGGCCATCGTGCGCCGTCACCCAAGCGTGGTGCTGGTCGGCGCTCAGTTCAGTCACGCTGTGACCGTAATGAAAGTTGACACCCAACCGGGCGGCCGCGTCCGCCAGGCCATTGGTGAATTTGTGGATGTCGCCGGTGGAGTCGCTCTCGGTGTAATAACCGCCGTAATAGGTCCCCGCGAGGGTCGGCTCGATGGCTTTCATTTCATCAGGCGTCACCGCACGACGTTCCAGCCCGCCTGCCGCCAGCAGCCTGGAG
>DASSWD010000273.1:0-15916 GCA_035705335.1 Marinobacter sp.
GAGAAGTACGGCGACACCGTACGGGTGCTGAGCATGGGTACTAACAGCTACTCGGTGGAACTGTGTGGGGGCACCCACGTGGGCCGCACCGGCGATATCGGCCTGTTCCGCATTACCTCGGAAAGCGGTATTTCCTCCGGCGTGCGCCGGATTGAAGCGGTTACCGGGTTTGGCGCACTGGAGTGGGTCGACAGCACTGAGCGTACTCTGCGGGAGACCGCGCGACTGGTGAAAGCAACCCGCGATACGGTTGTGGAAAAAGTGCAGCAGGCGCTCGACCGCAATCGCCAGTTGGAGAAAGACGTCGACGCGCTGAAAGCGAAGCTGGCCAGCTCTGCCGGCAGCGATCTTGCGGGATCTGCCGTTGAGGTGGCTGGCCTGAAAGTAGTTGCCGCCGAGCTGGATGGGGCTGATCGCAAGGCCCTGATGGAAACCGCCGATCAGCTCAAGAACAAGCTGGGTGAGGGCGTGGTGGTGTTGGCCACCGTTGAGGATGGCAAGGTCACCCTGGTGGCCGGTGTTACCAAATCCGCCACCCACCGCATCAGGGCTGGTGATCTGATGAAGCACCTGGCCGAGCAGGTTGATGGCAAAGGCGGCGGCCGGCCAGACATGGCTCAGGGCGGCGGCAATGACCCCTCAAAGCTGGCAGCGGCGCTTGAAGGCGTGCCAGCCTGGGTCGAAAAAAATATCGGGTAGGAAACTGTTTTAAGGAGCGGGCAGGGGTTTATAATCCTCGCCCGCTTTCTTTTGGATGAACAGGGGTTTGAGGACAAGATGGCTCTGCTGGTTCAGAAATTTGGTGGTACCTCGGTGGGCTCCACCGATCGCATAGAAGCGGTGGCCGACAAGGTTTGCCGTTTCCGCAAGGAAGGTCACGATGTGGTCGTGGTGGTGTCTGCCATGAGTGGTGAGACCAACCGCCTGATCGGTCTGGCCAACGAGATCATGGAAGAGCCAACGCCCCGTGAGCTGGATGTGCTGGTGTCCACCGGTGAACAGGTCACTATAGCCCTGTTGTCCATGGCTCTGCAGAAACGCGGTTGCGATGCCCGTTCCTACACCGGTGCCCAGGTGCGGATTCTGACCGACAGCAGCCACACCAAAGCCCGCATCAAACAGATCGACGAGCAGCGCATGCGCGAAGATCTGGACGCAGGCCGTGTTGTGGTTGTGGCCGGTTTCCAGGGTATCGACGACAACGGCAACATCACCACCCTGGGCCGTGGCGGCTCAGACACCACCGCGGTGGCGCTGGCAGCTGCGTTGAAAGCCGATGAATGCCAGATCTACACCGACGTTGACGGTGTGTACACCACTGACCCCCGCGTGGTGGACAGCGCCCGCCGGCTGGACCGCATCACCTTTGAAGAGATGCTGGAAATGGCCAGCCTGGGTTCGAAGGTTCTCCAGATTCGCTCGGTGGAATTTGCAGGTAAGTACAACGTTCCTTTAAGAGTGCTGTCCAGCTTTAAAGACGGTGGTGGCACCCTGATTACTTTTGAGGATGAAAACGCCATGGAACAACCGGTTGTCTCCGGCATTGCTTTCAATCGTGATGAAGCCAAACTGACGATTTCCGGTGTGCCCGACACCCCAGGCAGTGCGCTGCGGATTCTCAAGCCGGTCAGCGATGCCAACATCGAAGTGGACATGATTGTTCAGAACGTGGGCCAGGACAACAAGACGGCGTTCACGTTCACCGTTCACCGTAACGATTTCAGGCGTGCCCAGGAAATTTTGCGGGGTGTATCTTCAGAATTGGGTGCCGGTGAAGTGGGCGGTGATTCCCGTATTGCCAAGGTCAGCATTGTGGGTGTGGGCATGCGCTCGCATGCCGGTGTGGCGACCAAGATGTTTGAAGCGCTCTCCCGCGAGGGCATCAATATTCAGATGATCTCCACGTCTGAAATCAAGATTTCCGTGGTGATCGATGAGAAGTATCTCGAGCTGGCGGTTCGGGCACTGCATAGTGCGTTCGAGCTGGACAAAGCCGGGGTGAACGACGACTGATGCACCCGAGGTGCGCGTTTTTGGGATGGGTCATTGGCTGTGCCTATTGGATTCGCTAAAGACATAAGTATTATTGCGTCTCCTGAGCCGGCCGTGCTTTCATTATAAAAGCTATAAGTAAATAGCAACGCTGTCGGAACAGGTAGCTGGAAAGGGAGTAAGGGATATGTTGATTTTGACCCGCCGTGTCGGCGAAACCCTGATGATTGGTGACGAAGTAACCGTCACTGTCCTCGGGGTGAAGGGGAACCAGGTGCGTATCGGTGTTAACGCACCGAAAGATGTAGCGGTTCACCGTGAAGAGATTTACCAGCGGATTCAATCGGAAAAAGGCTCGGAAGAGCCAGAGCCCGGCAACCGCTGAGCAAGAAAAAAGGCCGCTTGAGGGAAACCCGGGCGGCTTTTTTGGTGGATTGGCGAGTCACTGAACAGCGGTCGACACGAGCCAGAAAAATCTCGTGTCAACCCTATGAAAACAGAAAAATTATGGTAGTATACGCCCCGTTCTTAAGGAGAGGTGGGTGAGTGGCTGAAACCAGTTCCCTGCTAAGGAACCATACGCATTGCGCGTATCGAGGGTTCGAATCCCTCCCTCTCCGCCATTTTTCTCCGGAAGAATGAGAGCCGATCAGGGTAGCGCTTGATCACACTGCGATACGCGGCTGTAGCTCAGCTGGATAGAGTACCTGGCTACGAACCAGGCGGTCGGAGGTTCGAATCCTCCCAGCCGCGCCATTATCGCACTGGCTTCCCTTCAAGGCAGGCCCCACAGTTTCAAGCGGCTGTAGCTCAGCTGGATAGAGTACCTGGCTACGAACCAGGCGGTCGGAGGTTCGAATCCTCCCAGCCGCGCCAATTTAAACAAAAAACCCCGCTTCATGCGGGGTTTTTTGTTTTACCACATCAGGTCATCGGGAATCTCATAGCCCGCATACGGGTCATCCTCACCGACATCATCCTGCTTGCGTTCGTGCAGCGACACCACCGCCGACTCATCCCGCTCCATGATCTTGCGGGCGACTTTGTCCGGTACCACCTCGTAGTTGTCTCCGAGCTCCACAATCGCCAGCCGGCCGCGGGATAGCTGATCCACCATGGTGTCGTCCACCAGGATTTTCTTGATCTTCTTGCCATCCACGAACTGATAGGACGCCTCGCCCCGGGTGCGGTCCAGGCGATTGGTTTCGATCAATTGGCGAATCTGTGCCTTGATGGCTTTTTTCTCGGCTTCGCGCTGGCGTTCCAGATTCAGTTGCCGGTCCCGCTCGGCTTTCTCTTCCCGGGCCTTGCGGGCACGCTCTTCAACTTCGTTGACGACCGCTGCGCCTTTCGGCTGCTGCTTGCGTTGCTTGCGTTTCTCGTTGCGAACGGCGCGGGCCTTCTTTTCATCGGCCAGGCCGGCTTTCAGTAATTGTTCCTGTAGGGAAGCCATCAGTCACTCCATGGAATCGTGGTAAACTTTATCATTGCCCGCATTATACGTGGTCGTCATTCCCGCATTCACCCCTAAACCTTGCCTGGATGTCTCTATGTCTTCGTTTTCTGACCTCGGTTTGTCCTCTGGCATGCTCGCGAACCTTCAACAACTGGGTTACGAGCAGCCGACTGCCATTCAGGCCTGTTCTTTGCCGCCAGCCCTGGCAGGGCAGGATGTGATTGCCATGGCCCAGACCGGCAGCGGCAAGACCGCCGCGTTTGGTATTCCGCTGGTGGAGCGACTGAACCCGAAGCGGTTTGCCGTGCAGGCGCTGGTGTTGTGCCCGACCCGCGAACTGGCAGACCAGGTGGCCCAGGCATTGCGGACGCTGGCGCGGGCCCAGGACAACATCAAGGTGCTGACCCTGTGCGGCGGTGTGCCGATCGGCCCGCAGATCGGGTCACTGGCCCATGGCGCCCACGTGGTGGTGGGCACCCCGGGCCGGGTGGACGACCATCTGCGCAAGGGCACTCTGGTGCTTGACCAGCTTAACCTGTTGGTGCTGGATGAAGCTGACCGGATGCTGGATATGGGCTTTGAGGAAGTGGTGGACGGCATTCTCGCGCGCACACCGGAGCAGCGCCAAACCCTGTTGTTCTCTGCCACCTGGCCAGACAGCATCCGGGCCCTGAGTGCACGCTTCCAGGCGTCGCCTGCGGACGTACGGGTAGCGGCGAAAGATGAGAGTAGCCCGATTGACGAGGTCTTTTACGAATTGGCCGAAGGGCAGCAGGCGCGAGCGGTGGCGGCGTTGTTGTCGGAACACCAGGCCGGTTCCGCGTTGGTTTTCTGCACCACCAAACGGGATTGTGATGATCTGGCGGTTCAGTTGGCCGACCTCGGTTTTACCGCCCAGGCATTGCACGGTGATCTGGACCAGCGGGACCGGGATGCGGCGCTGATCCGGTTCGCCAATCAGAGTTGCCCGGTGCTGGTGGCAACGGATGTTGCCGCGCGTGGGCTGGATGTCAAGGCACTGCCGTTGGTGATCAATGCCGCCCCCGCCCGAGACCCGGAAGTGCACACCCACCGGGTGGGGCGTACCGGGCGGGCGGGCGAGAAGGGCCACGCCGTGACTCTGTGCACACCGGCCCAGGCGCATAAACTGAACCGGCTGGAAGCCGCCAGAGGCGCACCCGTTCGCTGGGGCGATACGGCGGCCCTGTTGGCAGCGCCGTTGCAACCCATCAAGCCGGCCATGCGGACCCTGTGCCTGGCCGCGGGCCGGAAGGACAAACTGCGTCCCGGAGATGTGCTTGGCGCACTGACCGGTGACGCAGGCATTCCCGGCAGCGCCGTGGGGAAGATCGATGTCGCTGACTTTCAGTGTTTTGTCGCTATCGAAACCCAGTGGGCAAGCAAAGCGCTGATGCAGCTTGAGAACGGTAAAGTGAAGGGTCGCCGGATACCGGTACGACTGAGCTGAGCCGGTGTCCCGGGGCGTGGAAAGTCTTGGCAGAACGGCCCCGGTGCTACGGAAAATCCCTATAGAAATCTGACTTTAAGGTTGCTCCCTACCTTTTAAACCGGTAAATTACGGGGGATTTTGCCTCCCGAATTGTCGTGCACTTCTATTAGACCTTGGTCTGAAAAAAGGGAAGGCAAGCCGGAAAAATCAAACAACCAAAACAGGTAGCTGCTTGCTATGGATAACCTGATGTCTCAATCCGTGGATCTGATGATCGCAGGCATGGGTTTCGTGTTCGCGTTCCTGATCATTCTGGTGTTCGCGACCGACCTGATGTCCAAGTTCATTCTGCGGTTTGCGCCAGAGGAGCCGGCAACCCCGGCCAGAAAGCCACGTGCCAAGCTAAAGGCGCCCGCGTCGGTCGACCCTGACACCGCCGAGGCCATCAAGAAGGCGATTGCACAATACCGGTTGCGCCAAAAAAAGTGACCCGGGTACACGATTAGAACCTTTTAACAGAAGGCTGACACGATGACTGACACCAAAAAACCGCTCGGGATTACCGACGTCATCCTGCGTGATGCGCATCAATCCCTGCTGGCCACCCGCATGCGGCTGGACGATATGCTGCCGATTGCCGAGAAACTCGACAAGGTCGGTTTCTGGTCCCTGGAATCCTGGGGCGGTGCTACCTTTGATGCCTGTATCCGTTACCTGGGTGAAGACCCCTGGGAGCGTATCCGCGAACTGAAAAAAGCTATGCCCAACACCCAGCAGCAGATGCTGTTGCGTGGTCAGAATTTGTTGGGCTACCGCCATTACGCGGATGATGTGGTCGACCGTTTCTGTGAGCGTGCTGCCGAGAACGGTGTTGACGTCTTCCGTGTCTTCGACGCGATGAACGACCCGCGTAACATGGACCGCGCCATCAAAGCCGTCCGCAAGACCGGCAAGCATGCCCAGGGCACCATTGCCTATACCACCAGCCCGGTGCACACCATCGACATGTGGGTAGAGCTGGCGAAAGAGGTCGCTGATATGGGCGCCGACTCCATCGCAATCAAGGATATGGCGGGCATTCTCAAGCCTTACGTGGCGTACGAGCTGGTCAGTCGTCTGAAGAAAGAACTGGATATCCCGATCCATATGCAGTGCCATGCAACGACTGGCATGTCGACTGCCACCGCCATTAAGGCGGCGGAAGCCGGTATCGATAACGTGGATACCGCGATTTCCTCCATGAGCATGACCTACGGCCACTCGCCCACCGAGGCTGTGGTCGCCATTCTGGAAGGCACCGACCGCGACACCGGTCTGGACCTGAACCTGCTGGAAGAGATTGCCACGTATTTCCGCGAAGTGCGCAAGAAGTACGCGAAATTCGAGGGCAGCCTGCGTGGCACCGATTCACGTATCCTGATTGCCCAGGTGCCGGGTGGCATGCTGACCAACATGGAAAACCAGTTGCGTGAGCAGAACGCCAGCGACAAGTTCGACCAGGTACTGGCCGAGATTCCCAAAGTTCGCGAGGACCTGGGCTTCATCCCGCTGGTAACCCCGACCTCCCAGATTGTCGGCACCCAGGCGGTACTGAACGTTCTGACCGGTGAGCGCTATAAATCTATCTCCAAGGAAACGGCTGCCATTCTCAAAGGAGAGTATGGCGCGGCCCCGGCGGCGTTCAATAAGGAGTTGCAGGAGCGTGTTCTGGATGGCAAAGAAGTTGTCACCTGTCGCCCCGCGGACCTGATCGAGCCGGAAATGGACAAGCTGACCGCCGAACTGAAAGACCTGGCCAAAGAGAAGGGCTTCAAGCTGGCCGCACAGGAAGTGGATGACGTTCTGACTTACGCCCTGTTCCCGCAGATTGGTCTGAAGTTCCTGGAAAATCGTGGCAATCCGGAGGCGTTCGAGCCGGTACCCTCTGCTGAAGACGCCGCGCCTGCCAGGAAGGCTGGCGGTCCGGAAACCTACACCGTAGATGTCAACGGCAAGAAGTTTGTAGTGGCGGTATCTGAGGGTGGCGAGATCACCCACGTTCAGGGTGAGGGCGGTGCGGCTTCGGCATCTGCGGCGTCATCCGCTCCGGCACCGACTGCTGGCGAGGGTGAACCGGTACTGGCGCCTCTGGGCGGCAACATCTTCAAGATTCTGGTATCACCGGGTGATTCGGTAGAGGAAGGTGAGGTTCTGATCATCCTCGAAGCCATGAAAATGGAAACCGAGATCCGCGCATCCAAAGCCGGCACCGTCGGTGAAGTCTTCATCAAGGTGGGCGATGCCGTCGCCGTCGATGATGAAATGCTGACAATCGGATAAGGGCCAGCATTCCATGGAAAAGTTAATGACGTTGTGGACGGGCAGTGGCCTGTTCAACCTCTCAGCGGGCCAGTTCTTCATGATTCTGATTGGCCTGCTTCTGTTATTTCTTGCGATTCGCAAGAAGTTTGAACCACTGCTGCTGGTGCCCATCGGGTTTGGCGGCATTCTCGCGAACATTCCGGAGGTGGGGCTTGCCCTGTCCGCGGCGGAAAATGCCATTCATTTCGCGGAGCCAGCGACTCTGGCGGTTCTGGCGGGCGTGCTTGATGTGGCTTACCAGGCCGGTCAGGCGGTAACGCCGGATGTTGTGAGTGCGTTCAAAGCAGCCTATAAAGAGGCGGACTACGGCACGGTTCAGCAGGCTATTATTGCGGCCCGGAGCCTGGGGTACACCAATGGCATGCTCTATAACTTCTATACGGTCGCCATTGCCAGTGGTGCGGCACCACTCATTATATTCATGGGTGTTGGAGCCATGACGGACTTTGGCCCTCTGTTGGCCAATCCGAAAACCCTGCTTTTGGGCGCGGCAGCCCAGTTTGGTATTTTCGGCACGATTATCGGTGCCGCTTTGCTTGATATGACAGGGGTTATGGATTTCACCATTCTTGAAGCTGCAGCAGTGGGCATCATCGGTGGTGCGGATGGGCCGACATCCATCTATGTGGCCAGTATTCTGGCGCCGCACCTTCTGGGCGCGATTGCAGTGGCTGCCTACTCGTATATGGCGCTGGTGCCGATGATACAACCGCCAATCATGAAGGCGCTCACCACCGAGAAAGAACGTGCCATCAAGATGTCCCAGTTACGCCCTGTCAGCAGGCGCGAGAAAATCGCCTTCCCGATCGTGGTGATGGTGGCGACGGTGCTGTTCCTGCCTGATTCGGCTCCCCTGCTTGGTATGTTTTGCTTCGGTAACCTGTTGCGGGAGTGCGGCGTGGTGGAACGCCTCAGTGATACCGCCCAGAATGCCCTGATCAACATTGTGACCATTTTCCTTGGACTGTCGGTGGGATCCAAACTCGGGGCTGACAAGTTCCTGGATCTTCAGACCCTCGGGATTCTGGTACTTGGCATGGCGGCCTTCTGTGTGGGCACAGCCTCTGGTGTTCTGATGGCGAAACTGATGAATAAGTTCAGCAAGGAACAGATCAACCCCTTGATCGGCTCAGCCGGGGTGTCGGCAGTGCCGATGGCGGCGCGGGTCTCCAACAAGGTGGGTCTGGATGCGAACCCTCAGAACTTCCTGTTGATGCACGCGATGGGGCCGAACGTGGCCGGTGTTATTGGTTCGGCCGTTGCGGCGGGTGTGATGATCAAACTGTTGGGTTGATTGTTTTCGCTGCTCATACTTTGAAAACCTCGCTTCGGCGGGGTTTTCTTGTTTTAGGGTATGACTTTTCTGAATTTCGAACTTTTGGGGAGGCACCAGTGAGGCACTGCTTTCCAAAAAACGCTCCTTGCGGCACATCCCTGTGGCGCTTCGCTCCGGCCATCCATGGCCTCCGAGATTTTTGGAAAGCAGTGCCTCACTGATGCTTCGAACATCGGAGTTGCCTGCCTTGGCGGCTGAACAACTTTTGAATGTTCAGTGAAAATCTCTGGAACTGACCGGTAGCGTGTGAATCAGGTGGCTCAGGTCGGATAGCTTTCCTGCCATTACGTGGACGATGTCGCCCTGGCGTTCGATCATGCCTTTGACGTGTAGCAGGCGGGCGGTGAGCAGGGGTTTGCGTTGGCGGCGGGCGGTTTCGAGCCAGACGACGACGTTGATGTTGCCGGTTTCGTCTTCGAGGGTGACGAAGGTAACGCCGGAAGCGGAGCCGGGGCGTTGGCGGCCGGTGACAAGGCCGGCGACCTGGACGGGAATGCCGGAGCGGGTGGTTTTGAGCTGTTCGGCGTTGAGGCAGTGCCGCAGGTGGCCCTGTTCCCGGAGCAGGGCCAGGGGGTGGCGTTGCAGGGTGAGGCCCTGGCTGTCGTAGTCGGCGAGGATGTCCTGGCCTTCGGTGGGCTCGGGGAGCTGGGGACAGGGTTCCGGGGCGTAGCCGGCGGCGGTGTCGTTGATGGTTTCACTGCCGGCATTGTCAGCAAACAGTTCGGTGGGTTTCTCGTGGTCGAGTAGCTGCCAAAAGGCCTGATGGCGGTTGCTGGCGAAGCCGGGCATGGCGTTGGCGCCGGCGAGCAGTTCCATGTCGCGCTGGTTGAGGTTGGCGCGGGAGCGCAGGTCGCCGGCAGACTGGTAGCCGCTGGCCGGGCGGTGCTGATGGATGCTTTCGGCGCCTTTTTCGCTCAGGCCCTGGATAATGCGAAGGCCCAGACGCAGGTGTTTCTGCGGGCTGCCGGGGGCGTGTTCCAGGGTGTGGTGCCAGGCGCTGTGGTTGACGTCTGGCGGCTGTACGGTGACCTGATGGCGGCGGGCGTCCTGCACCAGTTGGCTGGGGGAGTAGAAGCCCATGGGCTGGCTGTTGAGCAGCGCGCAGTAGAACGCCGCCGGGTGGTGGCGTTTGATCCAGGCAGAGACATACACCAGCAGCGCGAAGCTGGCGGCGTGGGATTCAGGGAAGCCGTAGCCGCCGAAACCGCAGATCTGTTTGTACAGGCGTTCGGCGAAGTCTTCGCTGTGGCCGCGTTCGAGCATGCCGTTGACGAGCTTTTCCCGGAACGGGGTCAGGTCGCCGTGGGATTTCCAGGCCGCCATGGCCCGGCGGAGTTTGTCGGCTTCGCCAGCGGAGAAGCCCGCGGCAACCATGGCCAGTTTGATCACCTGCTCCTGGAAAATGGGCACGCCCAGGGTGCGTTCCAGCACCCGGCGGATGGCGTCGTTGGGGTAGTCCACCGCTTCAAGGCCGTGTTTGCGGCGCAGGTAGGGGTGCACCATGTCGCCCTGAATCGGCCCGGGGCGGACAATGGCCACTTCGATCACCAGGTCGTACCAGGTGTCCGGTTTCAGGCGCGGCAGCATGTTGATCTGGGCCCGGGATTCCACCTGGAACACGCCCACGCTGTCGCCTTTTTGGAGCATGGCGTAAGTGGCCGGGTCTTCCTGGGGCACATCCTGAATGGCGAAAGTGTGGCCTTTCTCTTCGCTGATCAGGGCTAGGGCCTTGCGGATGGCGGTGAGCATGCCCAGGGCGAGCACATCGACTTTCATCAGGCCCAGGCTTTCCAGGTCGTCTTTGTCCCACTGGATAACGGTGCGGCCTTCCATGGCGGCGTTTTCCACCGGGACCAGTTCGTCCAGTGGCCCGGCGCTGATCACAAAGCCCCCCACGTGCTGGGACAGGTGGCGGGGGAAGCCGAGCAGGGTGTTGACCAGGGTGAAGAACTGGTCGGCGACTTTCGGGTTGCGGGTCAGGCCCTTGTCCAGAATTTGCTGGCGCCAGTTGGTGGCCTTGTCTCGCCAGTCGACGCCGTCCAGCAGCTTTTCCACCAGCGCGGCGTCGAAACCCAGGGCTTTGCCCACATCGCGGATGGCGCTGCGGGGGCGGTAGCGGATTACGGTGGCGGCCAGGGCTGCCCGCTCACGGCCGTAACGCCGGTAGATGTACTGAATCACTTCTTCGCGCCGTTCGTGCTCGAAATCCACGTCGATGTCGGGCGGTTCGTTGCGGTCTTTGGAGATGAACCGCTCGAACAGCAGTTCCACGTTGGCGGGGTTGACCTCAGTGATGCCCAGGCAATAACACACCGCCGAATTGGCCGCCGATCCGCGCCCCTGGCACAGGATGCCCTGCTGTCTGGCGAAGGCGACGATGTCCTGGATGGTGAGGAAGTAGTGCTCGTAACGCATCTCCGAAATCAGGTCGAGCTCTTTGCGGATCAGCCCCTGCACGTGCATGGGAGTGCCGTTGGGGTAGCGCCGGCGCTCGCCCTCCCGGGTCAGGCGTTTCAGGTAGCCGGCGGGGGTATCGCCGGGGGGCACCAGGTCTGGCGGGTATTCGTAACGCAGGCTGCCGGGTTGGAACTGGCAGGCTCGTGCGATCACCAGGGTCTGTTCCAGCCAGGCGGCGGGAAACAGTTTTTCCAGCACCGGCAGAGGCCGCAGGTAACGCTCGCCGTTTTGGAACAGACAATGGCCAGCGTTGTCCAGCCGGCGATGATGGCGCAGGGCCGTCAGCACATCTTGCAGTGGCTGGCGTTCGCGGCGGTGCATGTGAACGTCGCCGATGGCCACCACCGGACACCGTAATTGATCGGCCAGCCAGCGGACGCGTTCCAGGTGCTGGTGTTCTCCGGATTCCAGGGTGCGGGTAGCGGCAATCCAGAAGCGCTGATCAAACAACCGGTGCAGCCATTCACCGCAGGCCAGCGCCTGGTCGGCATTTGCCGTCACCAGAGACGGCGGTTGCCACAGGCACAGGCAGTCATCCAGCGGCAGGGTTTCCAGATCACGAACGTACAGGCAGTACTGGCCTTTTTCCGCCCGGCGCCGGCCGGTGGTGATCAGGCGGCACAGCTGACCATACCCCTTGCGGGTGCGGGCCAGCAGGATAAAACGGGGCACTGCGGCGCCGTCGGGGGCGTCTGCCAGTTCAAAGGAACTGCCGGTAATCAGCTTCATAGGGTGTTCTTTCAGAGCCGCCCAGGCTCTGGGAATGCCGGCCACGGAACAGGCATCGGTGATGGCCAGGGCCTGATAACCCAGCTCGGCGGCGCGTTCGGCCAGTTCATGGGGGTGCGAGGCGCCGGTCAGAAAGGTGAAATTGCTGATGCAAGCCAGTTCGGCATAACCGGTGGCCATCAGCCAAACCACCCGTGCAGATACCAGGCGTCCTGGTTGTCGCGGAACACCCAGGCCAGTTGCCCTTCCGGCAAGCGGGCCACGTAGTAATCCCGGTGTACCCGCCGGCCATCCCACCAGCCCGCGCTGATGCGTTCCGGCCCGCCGAACCAGGCCACCGGTGTATCAGCCAGGGGTGTGGGTTTGCGTAACAGCCACAGGGGGCGGCGGGGCAGGGTATCCAGGGCGATGCCGTGGCGGGCCGGGTTCTGTGTGACCTGGCTGGCCGACCAGGCGAATTCCGGCCGGTGGTCCGCCTGGGGTGATAACTGGGCCATTGCCTGTTCGCCCAGCCGGGCCTGTAAACGGCTGATCAGTGTGTGCCAGGCCTCATTCAGATCCTGGTTGTCGCCCAGCAAATCCTGGCTGACCGGGGCCTCCCGCCCGGTGAAGCGTTTGACCGCCAACACCAGCCCAGTGACCGGGGCACGCAGCGGTTGCTGGTCCAGCTTCAGGCGAATCAGTTTGAGGAACTGATCGGCCCGGTGCTCCGGCCCGGTGGTGCGGATGCGCAGCCGGGTGTTCTCTTCGTGCCGGTGTTCCAGCACCAGCAGCAGGGTGTCGGTATCCTGCTGGCGCCAGCACAGGTCGTCTTCCAGTTCCGCCAGTATGCGCTGCAGGGCAAACAGCAGGCCCTGAGTGTGTTCCACCTCCTGCACAAAATCCGCCCGTTGCCGAAACCGGGGTGGGGGTTGCCAGGCCGGCAGCGGGTCTGGCCGGGTGCCCTGGATTTTCTGCAGGCTGGCCAGCAGCTCTGGCGATAACCGGCGGGCCAGCTCCGCGGGTGGCAGGGCCCAGACATCGCCAAGGCGCACAAGCCCGAGCCGCTGCAGGCGTTTGTGGGTAGTGGCGTCCAGCTCAAGCGCGGTCAGTGGCAGGCTTTCCAGGGCACGCTGCAGGTGGCCCTTGTCAGCGGTGCATTCGCCTTTGCCCGCCCGGGCCAGTAACCGGGCGCCCCGGGGCGTTTGGCCCAGCGCTGCCCAGGCGGTCAGTTGGCGATCGTTCAGCGCCTGTTCCACGGTTTGCCAGACGGCGCTCAGGCCACCGTACAACCGCTGCAGGCTGCTGACTTCCGCCCACAGGCCGTCCGGTGGCGACAGGCTGATGTGCGCCGCGTAGTGGTACAGCCAGCGGGCCTGCTCTTCCAGCAAACTGGCCTCCTGCCGGGAATCGGATTGCAGCAGGTGCAGTTCCGGCGACAACCCCAGCGCGGTCTTCAGGCGCATGCCGGGTTGAATGCCGAGATCCCGCGCCTCAGGGCAGGCCTGCAATACGTGTTGCCCGACGGCATCCACGATCACCAGCGCCTGGTCCAGCTTCTGGCTGCGGCGAACGTGATCCAGCAGCAGGTGCGGAAAATGCAGATAAAGCCAGAGCATGATGTGTTACCGGGCAGCGTTCGGCCAGGGGCCGCGCACCACCCGTGGCGCCTCTTCCAGGGCGAGATCAGCCCGGTGATGCATCGCCAGGGTACACCGCTGGCCGGGCCAACTGCCCCGACGTTTAACGATGTTCACTTTCAGATCCTGATGCTCACCGGGCACCAGCTCCAGGCGCAGGGCGGCCGGGGAATTCTGCTCGGCAAAGCGGCGCTCCCGAAACAGCACACAGACGTTATCCCCGGCCTCGGCGGCCAGTTGCAACCGGCGGATGTCCCGGCTGGCCAGGCGCCCCGGCCACGCCATCACCAGCCCGGTAACCGGCGAGCGCAGGCAGTTCTCCAGTGTCCACAGGAAGTCGCCGGGGTCGTCGGTGTGAATTACCACCACCTTGTCCAGATCCAGCCCTTCGCGGGCCAGTGCCGGCGCGTAGGGGGTGTGGGGCGGGTTCAGCCAGAACACCATCCGGCCCTGCGCCGCTACCCGTTGCATCAGTGGCAGTACCAGGTGCAGCTCGCCAATGCCGCAGTGTTCCAGCAGGCATTCGCTTAACGCGCCCCGGGGCCAGCCCAGGCCGCCGAGCTGGTTGTCCAGGGTCTGGTAACCCGTGGGTTCCGCCGGTTGGTGCGCCCGGCTTTGCCGGTGGCCCTGCCAGATTCGGGCGTCTTGCAGAAGGGTAGACAGTTGCTCGCTCATGTTGCTCTCGGGCTGGTGATTCTCTGAATACTGTTTAAATATACAGTATTCCGCGACGGCTCAGATTTCAAGAGCGGGAGTGTTATTCTTGACGTCTTCACTCATTTGCGGACCGGTGCCTGTACCCATGACCATTCCTTCGTTCAACCGCATGCTTGAATTCGCCGCCTTGCACAAAGGCAGCGACGCTGCCGTCAAGGCACTGCTTCCCACGCTGGCACCGCCCGGCACCCTGGAAGCCACCGGTGACGACCGCTACCTGTCGGAAATCACCCGCTGCATCTTCAAGGCTGGTTTTGTGTGGCGGGTGATTGAGCGCAAATGGCCGGATTTTGAAGCGGCATTTGAAGGCTTTGTGCCCCTGTACTGGCAGCAGGTGCCGCCCGAAGTGCTGGAACAACTGGCCCAGGACGAGCGCATTGTGCGCAACATGCAGAAAATCCGCACCGTACCGGAAAACGCCCGGATGATTGTGGAGGCCTCCCGCCAGCATGGCGGCTTCGGGCAATTTCTGGCCCAGTGGCCCAGCAGCGACCAGGTGGGCCTGCTGATGTGGCTGAAACGCAACGGCGACCGCCTGGGTGGCGCCAGCGCCCAGTACTTTTTGCGCCGGGTAGGGTGGGACGGCTTTATCCTGTCGAACGATGTGGTCACCGCCCTGCGCCGGGACAACCTGCTGGACGCCTCCCCCAACAGCAAAAAGGGCCTGACCCAGGCCCAAACCGTGTTTAACCACTGGCACGAAGAAACCGGACTACCCTATAGCCATCTGTCCCGAATTCTATCGTTCACCATCGGGCACTGATCCTTCATCACCGAACACCGACAAAAGGACACCGATATGGCTCTGAAAGACGAACCCTTCACCCAATGCCAGCCCGGCACCGCACCCCTGAACCCGGACCAGCAACAGGCCCTGCTGGCCGAACTGCCAGAGTGGCAACTGACCAACACCAGTGGCCAGGACCAGTTGGTGCGAACCTACCGCTTCAAAAGCTTCGCCCGGGCACTGGCGTTCGCGAACCAAGTGGGCGAACTGGCCGATAGCGAGGACCACCACCCCGCCATCCTGATCGAATGGGGCCGCGCCACCGTTAGCTGGTGGACCCACAGCATCGGCGGCCTGCACCGCAACGACTTCATCATGGCCGCCCGAACGGATGCGCTTTTCGGCTGAGGCCTGATGTCAGAGGGCAGGGCTGGTTGGCCCGCAAAACCTGGAAAAATGATCATTGCGACCATGAACTGGGTAAATTTCGTGTTATCTGTAAATTCGCTATATAAATCAGATGTATGGGAGGGGTGGTAAAAAAGCGGATAGTGGTCGTTCTGATCATTTTTGTTTGGGACTGATGCCAGGAAAACAGCCGGAACTTATTGACCTGATGGGTTTTTTTGCCTAGCTTGGAGTTATTGATGAACTGAGATATGAGTCGGTGGAAAAACGTTCATTGCGACTCATATACAAATGTTATGTGTAAGGAATCATGAGCCATAATTTGGTGATCATAGATGGCAGGAAGCTGAAAGATTGGAACTCTTTTCATCGGGAGTTCGCCAGGGTTTTCGGCTTTCCCGAGTTCTATGGCAAAAATATGAATGCCTGGATTGATTGCATGTCGTCGCTTTCTGATCCAGAGAATGGGATGACTACGGTTACCTGCGCTAAGGGGCAAATGGTCATACTTCAGGTTGAATATGCAGTTGAGCTAAAAGCCAATCACCGAGACCTTTATGAGGCGCTCATCGAGTGCTGTGCTTTCGTGAATTGGCGGCTAATTGAGGTTGGCGAGCCACCCGTTTTGGCATTGTCATTCAATGCCTAGCAACCCACATAACCA
>DASSWD010000274.1:0-4260 GCA_035705335.1 Marinobacter sp.
GCGCGCAGGCGGGTCATCGGCACACGCTTCTCCGGGCGCTCGCCCTGGGCGACAGCCACTTCCGGCATGGCAGCAGGCTTAGCCGCTGCCGGCGCGGATTTGTTACCCGCCACATAGTTCTGCACGTCTTCCTTGGTTACACGGCCGTCTTTGCCGGTGCCCGGAATGGAAGCCGGATCCACGTTGTTCTCTTCGGCCAGCTTGCGGGCAGCCGGGCTCAGAATGGCATCATCAGAAGCCTTCAGTGCCGGAGCGGCGTCGGCCTTGGGCGCTTCCGCCTTGCTCTCAGCCGGCTTGGATTCGCCCGCGGCTCCTTCCTTGAAGGTGCCAATCACCTCGCCGCTGGCAACGGTGTCGCCCTCGCCTTTGAGGACCTCTGCGATCACACCGTCAGCCGGTGCAACCACTTCCAGCACGACTTTGTCGGTCTCGATATCAACGATCAGCTCGTCGCGGGCGCAGGCCTCGCCAGGCTGCTTGTGCCAGGTCGCAACGGTGCCTTCGGCAACCGACTCAGGGAATACAGGGGCTTTAATCTCAGTTGACATTACGGATCCTTAGTTCGGTAGCTCGTCAGATTTCGAACGCGTCGTTGACCAGTTTCTTCTGCTCTTCGATGTGCACAGACATGTGCCCACACGCAGGAGCAGCCGAGGCGTCACGACCGGCATACTGAAGGTACAGCTTGGGGTTCAGGCGGTGCAGCGCATTCCGCATGTGATGCTGACTGCAGTACCAGGCACCCTGGTTCATCGGCTCTTCCTGACACCACACCACGTTTTTCAGCTTGGTGTAAGAGCTCAGCAGTTCATCCAGATCGTCCGCCGGGAACGGATACAGCTGTTCGATGCGAACAATCGCAACGTCGTCACGCTCGTCGGCCTTTTTCTTCTCAAGAAGATCGTAATAGACCTTGCCACTGCAGAGGATGAGGCGCGTCACTTTCTTCGGATCAGACGGCTCTTTCTCCGGCAGAATGGTCTGGAAGGTCCCGGTAGTCAGGTCGTCCAGGCCGGAAATGGCCTCTTTATGACGCAGCAGGCTCTTGGGTGTGATCGCCACCAGCGGCTTGCGCAGCGGGCGCTTCACCTGACGGCGCAGCATGTGGAACACCTGGGACGGAGTGGTTGGCACGCACACCTGGATGTTGTGCTCAGCGCACAACTGCAGGAAACGCTCCAGACGCGCCGAGCTGTGCTCAGGCCCCTGCCCTTCGTAGCCGTGGGGCAACAGCAGGGTCAGACCGCACAGGCGACCCCACTTGTGCTCACCACTGGTGAGGAACTGATCGATGACCACCTGGGCGCCGTTGGCAAAGTCACCAAACTGCGCCTCCCATACGACCAGCGCGCTCGGCGTGGTGGTAGAGTAGCCATATTCGAACGCCATCACCGCCTCTTCCGACAGGAACGAGTCGTAAATGTCGAATTTCGGCTGATCGTCCTTCAAAGACTGCAGCGAACAATGTGTGGAACCATCCTTCTGGTTGTGCAGCACGGCGTGACGGTGGGAGAAGGTACCGCGACCAACGTCCTGACCGGTCAGGCGAATCGGATGGCCTTCATTCAGCAAGGTGGCGTAAGCCATCATCTCGCCATAACCCCAGTTCAAGGAGAGCGCGCCCGCCGTCATTTTCTCGCGGTCGTTCACGATCTTGGAAACCTGGCGCTGAATGCTGAAGCCCTCAGGCACTTCAGTCAGCTTCTTGCCGAGTTTCTGAATGGTCTTCAGACCAACGCTGGTCTTGCACTTGGCGGTCCATTCATGGCCGAGGTACGGCGCCCAATCCACATACAGTTCTTTATTCGGCTCTTTGACCAGTGACTTCACCACGTGATCGCCCTTGTCCAGCGCGTCGCGGTAGTCAGACTCCATCTGCTTGGCTTCGTCCTCGGTGATCACACCGGCTTCAACCAGCTTGTCTGCGTACAGGTTACGGGTCGTCTTCAGCTTACGAATTTTCTCGTACATCACCGGCTGGGTTGCTGCCGGCTCGTCGGCCTCGTTGTGGCCCCGACGGCGATAGCAGACCAGATCGATAACCACGTCGCCCTTGAACTCATTGCGGTAGTCCATGGCCATCTGGGTGGCGAACATGACCGCTTCGGGGTCGTCCGCGTTCACGTGCAGGATCGGCGCCTGAACCATCTTGGCGACGTCGGTGCAGTACTCGGTAGAGCGTGCATCTTCCTGCTTGCTGGTGGTGAAGCCCACCTGGTTGTTGATCACGATGTGAATGGTACCGCCCACGCCGAAGCCCCGGGTCTGGGACATCTGAAAGGTTTCCATCACCACACCCTGGCCGGCAAAAGCTGCATCGCCGTGCATGACAATGGGCACCACGGTGCTGCCATCGGTGTCACCACGACGGTCCTGGCGGGCACGCACAGACCCCTCAACCACCGGGGACACGATTTCCAGGTGGGACGGGTTGAACGCCATGGCCAGGTGTACTTCGCCACCCGGGGTCATGACGTTGGAGGAGAAGCCCTGGTGGTACTTGACGTCACCGGAGCCAGAATCCGCGAGCTTCTTGCCCTCGAATTCGTCAAACAGTTCTTTCGGGTTCTTGCCCAGGGTGTTGACCAGCACATTCAGACGGCCTCGATGCGCCATGCCGAGTACGATCTCTTTGGCACCGTAGGAACCTGCGCGCTGGATCAATTCGTCCAGACACGGAATCAGACTTTCTCCGCCTTCCAGGCCGAAGCGCTTGACGCCGGGATAGCGGGAGCCGAGGTACTTCTCAAGGCCTTCTGCTGCCGTCAGGCGCTCGAGAAGGTGCTTGCGGGTATTGGCTTCATACTCCGGGCGGGAACGCACCGGCTCCATGCGCTGCTGGAACCAGCGTTTGACGCGGGTATCCACCACATGCATGTACTCAGCGCCAATGCTGCCGCAGTATGTCTGACGCAGGCCATCGACGATGTCGCCGAGCCTCATGGTCTCAGAACCAAAGTTCAGCGAACCGGTCTGAAACTCCAGGTCAAGATCGGACAGGCCCAACTCGTGAAACGATGGGTCCAGATCTTCGACCGGCTGACGCTGCCAGACGCCCAGCGGGTCAAGCTTCGATTCCTGATGACCCCGAAACCGGTAGGCGTTGATCAGTTGCAGTACCCGAATCTGCTTCTTGTCAGCGTCAGAGGTGGCATTGGCAGGAACGCCACCAGAGGGCAGAAAACGCTGATTACGGGAGATGTGCTCGAACTGTTCGCGGACGGTAGAGTGGACAACGTCTCGGCCGTTGTAGCCGTCAACGCCGGGCAGCTTGTCGAAGTAACTGCGCCACTCTTCAGGAATTGCGTTGGGGTCGGTCAGGTAGGTCTCAAAAAGCTGTTCAACGTAGGCTAGATTTCCACCCTGAAGGTGGGAAGTCTGCCATAACTGCTCCATGATGCTTTCGTGCATTTTGAATAGCTCACCTTGGGCTTGGTGCGGGGAGCCGGTATGGTCGGCCAGGGGTTATCCTCAGTCAATACGGGTTATTACGGCATGACAACGACCACCACACCTGACAAGGATGTTTTCCGTCCCCAGTGATTTTTATACTCCGTGCCGCTATCCCGCGCTTCGGGTAAAAGCCACTCAGATAGCGAGCTAAATTCTGCACCCCATTAAGACTTTTGACTATAAGCCATTGGTTGGAGGCCCCGCATGTAGCGAGGCCTCCGGGGTTACTTCCGGTGCCTGAGGCACCAGTATAGCGGTTACAGCAGATTTTGCAGGTCAGGTTGCACGCTGCAGCAGCAGGTTACGAATGTGGCCGATGGCCCGGGTCGGATTCAGACCCTTCGGGCATACGCTGACACAGTTCATAATGCCACGGCACCGGAACACGCTGAACGGATCGTCCAGATTCGACAAACGCTCGTCCTGGGCAGTGTCACGACTGTCCGCCAGAAACCGATAGGCCTGCAGAAGACCGGCCGGGCCAATGAACTTGTCAGGATTCCACCAGAACGACGGACAGGACGTAGAGCAGCAGGCACAAAGAATGCACTCGTACAGACCGTCCAGTTTCTCACGATCTTCCGGTGTCTGCAGACGCTCAATGGCCGGCGCCGGCTTGTCGTTCACTAGGTAAGGCATGACCTTTTCGTATTGCTTGTAAAACAGGCTCATGTCGACCACCAGATCACGGATGACCGGCAGACCCGGCAGCGGGCGAAGCACCAGCTTGTTGTTCTTCACCACTTCGGATACCGGCGTGATGCACGCCAGGCCGTTCTTGCCGTTCATATTCATGCCATCGGAACC
>DASSWD010000275.1:0-5009 GCA_035705335.1 Marinobacter sp.
TTGGCATCCAGCCCGGAGAGAATGCCGACCGCCAGTTTGGGGCCAACACCGTTTACCTTGATCAGCAGGCGAAACAGATTGCGGTCCAGACGGGAGGCAAAGCCGAACAGGCTCTGGGCGTCTTCGCGTACGGCAAAATGGGTATGAAGGGTGACTTCCTGCCCGACCTCGGGCAGATGGAAGAAGGTGGTGTAGGGGATATCGATTTCGTAACCCAGCCCGGCGCACTCCACCAACGCCTGGCCCGGGGCCTTCTCGACCAGCACTCCTCGGATACGACCTATCACTCCCGTGCTCCCCTGATGCCTTTAGCCGTTATTGAAAGGATTCTACATCTGCCGCATGCGCCCGCTTCGCACCTTGCCGCCGGTCTTGCCTCCGGAGCGCGCCAGGCGCAGAACGCTCTGATTCATGTGCGCGTGGCACAAGGCGATTGCCAGGGCATCGGCCGCATCGGCCTGCGGCTTTCGGTCCAGTCCAAGCAGGGCCTGTACCATGTGCTGCACCTGTGATTTATCGGCGCCGCCGGTACCCACCACCGCCTGTTTCACCTGCCGGGCCGAGTATTCATGCACCGGCAAACCGCTGTTGGCGGCGCTGACAATGGCGGCGCCCCGGGCCTGCCCCAGCTTCAGAGCAGAATCCGGATTGCGGGCCATGAACACCTGCTCAATGGCGAACTCCTCGGGTCGGTATTCGCCAATCAGCACGGCCAGGCTGTGAAAGATGGTCTGCAACCGCTCGGCCATGGGTTTCTCGCCGACACGGATGCAGCCACTGTCTATGTATTCAATGGTGCGGCCCTCGGCCCGGATGATTCCGTAGCCGGTGGTCCGCGATCCGGGATCAACCCCCAGTATGATTGCCATCGGCAGCCTTGGCGGAGCGGCGCAGACGAATGTGCAGCTCTTTCAACTGCTTCTCGTCCACTTCGCCCGGCGCCTGGGTCATCAGACAGGTGGCGCTCTGGGTCTTCGGGAACGCGATCACGTCCCGAATGGAGGTGGCACCGGTCATCAGCATCACCAGACGGTCCAGACCGAAGGCCAGACCACCGTGCGGCGGGCAACCGAACTTGAGCGCGTCCAGCAGGAAGCCGAACTTCTCGCGCGCTTCTTCTTCGCCAATGCCCAGAATGCGGAACACTTCCTGCTGCATCTGCTCGTTGTGGATACGGATAGAGCCGCCACCCAGCTCGGTACCGTTCAGTACCATGTCGTAGGCGCGGGACAGCGCGTTTGCCGGGTCTGCCGCGAGCTCGGCCGGCGTGCAGGACGGCGCGGTGAACGGGTGGTGAATCGCGGTCAGGCTACCATCTGGCAGTTCCTCGAACATCGGGAAATCCACTACCCACATGGGCGCCCACTCAGTGGTCAGCATGTTCAGATCGTGGCCGACCTTGATGCGCAGCGCGCCCAGGGCTTCGTTGACCACGGTGGCCTTGTCGGCGCCGAAGAACACGATGTCGCCATCCTCGGCACCCACGCGCTCCATGATCGCCATGGCCACATCGTCGCCCAGGAACTTGACGATGGGCGACTGCAGACCTTCTACACCTTTGGCCAGCTCGTTGACCTTGATGTAGGCAAGACCTTTGGCGCCGTAAATACCGACAAACTTGGTGTAGTCGTCGATCTGCTTACGGGTCAGCTCGCTGCCCTTGGGCACGCGCAGTGCCGCCACACGACCTTTCGGGTCTTTCGCCGGGCCGGCGAACACCTTAAAGTCCACACTCTCAACCAGATCGCCCACGTCCAGCAGTTCCAGCGGAATCCGCAGGTCCGGTTTGTCGCTGCCGTAACGGCTCATGGCCTCGGCGTAGGGCATGCGCGGGAATTCCGGCAGTTCCACGTCCAGCACATCCTTGAACAGGGAGCGAATCATCTCCTCGTTCAGACCCATCAGGGTTTCTTCGTCAATGAACGACGCCTCGATGTCCACCTGGGTGAACTCCGGCTGCCGGTCAGCACGCAGGTCCTCGTCCCGGAAGCACTTGGCGATCTGGTAATAACGGTCCACGCCGGACACCATCAGCAACTGTTTGAACAGCTGGGGCGACTGCGGCAGCGCAAAGAACGAGCCTTCGTGGGTACGGCTGGGCACCAGGTAATCCCGGGCGCCTTCCGGCGTGGCGCGGGTCAGGATCGGCGTTTCCACGTCCATGAAGCCGCGGCTGTCGAGGAAGTTACGGATATAGCTGGTCACCCGGGAGCGGAACCGCAGACGGTTGAGCATTTCAGGGCGGCGCAGGTCGACAAAGCGGTAGCGCAGGCGTACGTCTTCACCCACATCTACATGTTCGTCCAGCGGGAACGGCGGTGTAGCGGCAGCGTTCAGGATCACCAGTTGCTTGCCCAACAGCTCCACCTGACCGGTGGGCATGTTGTTGTTCTCGGTGCCTGCCGGGCGACGACGCACGCGGCCGGTGACCTGAACCACAAACTCGCTGCGCACTTTCTCGGCCAGTGCAAAGCTCTCGGGGGTGTCAGGGTCGACCACCACCTGCGACATGCCGTCCCGATCCCGCAGATCCAGGAAGATAACCCCACCGTGGTCTCGGCGGCGGTGTACCCATCCGCAAAGCGTGACTTCCTGATCAATGTGAGATTCGTTGATCCCACCGCAATAGTGACTGCGCATACCGGTTCCCGTTAAGTTCAATGTGTTCTGAATTCGATCGTGAGTCCCGCACCGGGCAGGGTAGCCCTTTCCGAAACACGCTGTGAATACATCCGTGTACGCTCTGCTCCGCCATCCATGGCTCCGCAAGGTTTCGGAAAGGGCTACCCTGCCCGGCGCTGCATCTGTCGTGGCCGCAGAATTTCTGGCGTGCCCTCTGAAAAGCCGCCCATTATAAACACAATAGGGCTGAAAATCAGGCGTGCGGCGCCGCAATTTCGCCGTTCGGATGACGGGGCATAAACAGACAGCTAGAATGCTCTGTTTACGCTGTCACAGGAGCCCAGGCTTGTCGACCAGAGCAGAGCAGAAACTGAAAACCCGGCGGGCGTTGATGGACGCTGCGCTGTCGCAGCTCAGCGCGGATCGTGGCTTTGGCAGCCTGAGTTTGCGTGAGGTGGCCCGAGAAGCTGGGATTGCGCCTACCTCCTTCTACCGGCACTTCGCTGAGCTGGACGAGCTGGGGCTGGCCCTGGTGGATGAAGGCGGCGTGGCATTGCGACAGCTGATGCGCCAGGCGCGCAAGCGGATTGCCCGGGACGGCAGCGCCATCTCCACGTCCGTGGATACTTTCATGGAGTATCTGGGCAACAACGCCAACCTGTTCCGGCTGATGTTGCGTGAGCGAACCGGCGTGTCAAAGCCTTTCCGGACGGCGGTAAAAGCGGAGATTGATCACTTCGTGACCGAACTGGCCGACGATCTTCGCCGCTTCGCCGATGAGCAGAACAAGCCGCTGTGCGATGCCCGGGTGGTGGCCGAAGCCATGGCGACGCTGGTGTTCAACCAGGGTGCGGAAGCGCTGGACGCGACGCCAAAAGAACGGGAAGAGCTGAAAGCGAAAATTAAGCTCGAACTGCGGATGATTCTGGTCGGTTCGCAAGCGCTGGCGAAGCGGGCCGCTCCAAAAAGCTGACCCGCACCTCGTGCTCAATCAGGCCAGGGATGCTATCAGTGGCTTGAGCTTGTCCCGCATGTCGTTCAGCCCACCCGGCAGATAGGACACAGGCGGCTGCTTGCCCCACACCGGCCCAGGCCACGCCGGATCCCCCTCATAGCGGACAATGTGGTGCAGGTGCAGCTGCGGCACCATGTTACCGAGCGCCGCCACGTTCAGCTTGTCACCGCCGAACAGGTCCATCATACCCTGCCCCAACGCGGACGATTCCTGAATCAGCCGGGCCTGCTGGCCTGCATCCAGCTGATAGATCTCGCGTACGTTCCCCACCATCGGCACCAGCAGTACCCAGGGCCAGGTTCTGTCATTCATCAACCTAACCTCACACATTCGGGTTGTCCCGAGTGGATGAGTATCGGCGGCAAGGCGTTCATGCAGGTGGTACATGGGCTTTTCCCGTTATACCGCTGAGTGGAACTGGTTACGGCCGCGGCCGATGGCGTAATAGGTGAGGCCATAGCGAGTCAGCATTTCCGGCTCGTACAGGTTGCGGCCGTCAAAAATGACCGGCTCGCTCAGGCTGCTGACAACCGTGTCGAAATCCGGGGAGCGGAATTCTTTCCACTCGGTGCAGATGGACAGAGCATCGGCGCCGCGCAGGGCCTGCTCTTTGGTGCCGCAAAGCACCAGGCCGTCCTGATCCGGATACAGGCGCTGGGTTTCGTTCATGGCTTCCGGGTCGAAGGCCTGAACCCTGGCGCCCGCTTTCCACAGACTTTCCATCAGCGTGCGGGATGACGCTTCGCGCATGTCGTCGGTGTTGGGCTTGAACGCCAGGCCCCAGAGCGCAATCACTTTGCCGTTCAGGTCGCCGTTGAAGTAGTGGCTGATCTTGTCGAACAGCACGTGCTTCTGGGCATAGTTGACGGCTTCCACCGCATCCAGCAGGCGGGATTCGTAATCACAGGAACGGGCGGTGCGGGCCAGGGCCTGCACATCCTTCGGGAAACAGGAACCGCCGTAGCCACAACCCGGGTAGATAAAATGGTAACCAATGCGTGGGTCGGAACCAATGCCCCGGCGCACTTCCTCAATGTCCGCGCCCAGGCGCTCCGCCAGGTTGGCGATTTCGTTCATGAAGCTGATCTTGGTGGCCAGCATGGCGTTGGCCGCGTACTTGGTCAGCTCGGCGGAGCGGATGTCCATAAAGATCATCCGGTCGTGGTTGCGGTTGAAGGGGTAATACACTTCACGCAGTACTTCGGCGGCCCGGTCGCTGTCGGTGCCGATGATGATCCGGTCCGGCTTCATGAAGTCGTTGACCGCGGCACCCTCTTTCAGGAACTCCGGGTTGGAGACCACATCGAATTCCTGACTGGCACCGCGACGGTCCAACTGAGCCTGAACAGCGGCACGGACCTTGTCGCCGGTA
>DASSWD010000276.1:0-22346 GCA_035705335.1 Marinobacter sp.
TGGGTTTTCCGGACGAGACGTTCTGATAGGCTCGGGCGGCCTTGCGATTCTTGTTTACCCCTTGGAGCGAATCCTGCGCGGCCTCGCGGGCAGCCAACGCTGCACTGTTGGCCATCTGAACAAAATCGTTGAGCGCTTCCAGACGTGACTGCACCACCCGTGGCTCGAGTAGCCCCTGCTCGAGCGCCTGCATCACCGGCTCGATCGTGGCTTTGACTCGGGCATTCAGGGTAGACAACGCCGCCCAATCCTCATTCGTGAGGGCCTGGTTCAGTTGGTGTTGAAGCTGATCCAGCTCCGACAGTGCGACAGTGGCGTTGACCATGATCCTGATCCTTGTTCGTTGAGCGATGCCGGCCCAGATTAACGACGCGCCGCCCGGCGCGCTGCGGCGGCGGTAAACTCGTCACCGCGGTAACCCGGGGCAAAGTCGTAAGCGGGGTAGCCATTGTCCAGGCCGTCAATGTAGTAGCGTTCTGCCTGCAGATCATACGTCATTTCTACCGTGGTCCAGAAGACCGGCTCACTGTAGTAGCTGATGTTGTGGGCCTCGGATACCCGCCAGAGCTCGCCTTGCTCGTTGTACTCCTCTGACACCAGAATCTGCCAGCTGTCTTCGTCAATATAGAACACCCGGCGGTCATAGATGTGGCCGATACCGGTCCGGCGTTTTGCCTCCACCACCCAGACCCGATGCAGCTCATAGCGGGTCAGGCTCTGATTGATGTGGCGCGGGCGAATCACCTCTTCTGGCGTTACCTCCGCGTCATGCAGTGGGTAGGCGTTGTAGGGCACCAGCAGTTCACGCTTGCCTTTAAGCGTCCAGTCGTACTGATTGGGCGCCCCGTTATACATGTCTTTCTGGTCAACGGAACGCAGGGCTGACGAATTCGGCAAGTCGGTCTCATACGCCAGGTTGGGGGAGCGGCGCAGGCGCCGGGAGCCGGCATCGTAACGCCACGCCAGGCGCGGCGAGCGCACCTGATCAAGGGTTTCGTGAACCAGAGTGATGGTACCGGCCAGGCTGGTCGGGGCGATGGTTTCGGTTTTCAGGTAGAAAATCTTGTTGTCGATGTCAGCCAGATCGGCACCCAGCTGACTGTACGCAAAAAAGTAATCGTAGTGGTTGACCACCGGGTTGAACGAACCATCCACCTGAGGCGTCGCGGCGGCGCTGCGAAAGGATACTTCTTCGCCCCGGTAACGGAGGATATGGTTCCAGATCGCCTCCAGACCATTCTGCGGAATGGGGAACGGGCTGGTCATGATCGTGTTGCGAACGCCATTACCATTGTCCAGCAGTTCGGCTGTTACCGCATTTTCACGGTACTTCTCATAGACGTGCTCCGGAAACGCGGCAGACCGCCGGGTCTGGTAGACCGGCATGAAAAAGGTCGAGCCATATTGCTCAAGCATCTTCTGGTGACCATCAGACAACTTATCGCGGTACAACGCGAGGTTGCTCTGCGACACCACGTAAAGCGCCTCATCATCCGCGAAGGGGTCGGTTTCTACACTGCCTTTCTGCCATCCGGCAGGCGGCTTCGACAGACCACCGGTCCACTCCGGAATCGTGCCGGCCGAGTTGCCGGCGCGCTCGGCGCCGACCGGCGTCAGGTCCATGCCAAGCCTCTCCGCCTCTGCAGAAGAGACCTTTGCCGCCAGCGAACCGGAAAACGCCATTGCAGCGACAGCCCATGCTGCCAAAACACGGTTGTACATCACTAAACCTCCACCATTGAGCGCAGGGTGACCCTCCCTGTGACCCAGACCTGATCACAAATCACCCGAGTGGGCGCCTTTTTGCCAGTTTCAAACGATCGTTTCAAGTGATTGTTTGTGTTTTCTTGTGAAATCACGGGGCGTGAAAGGGAGAGGAAATCCTGGTTCAAAAATGGTATGCTTGTGCTCTTGATCTTCACGTTCATCATTGATGCGAGCGCTAACGATCCATGGCCTCTCAGTGGTATTCCCTGGTTTCCCAGAAGCTGTATCTGGCGAAAGCCCTGCTCGAACAACGGGCGTCAATGGACAGCGCTACCGAAGCACCGCCTCCACTGCTGAACGAAGCGCTGACCCAGGGGTGCGTGGAATTGTTGTTAAGGGCCAGGCAGGCACTGTTGGTCATGATTGCCCGGCACCACCAACACAAACAGGCTAGTCCGGCGACCCTGAGTGAACTCAGGGCACTGTTACCGGAGGACGCTTACGAAGTGACCACGCTGGACGCGCTTGCGACCGATGGCCAGAGCTGGTGGAGCCACCTGGCCCAACTGGAGCGGGCACAGAGCCAGCCGCCGGCCACTCGCAAATCGGTGTCGGCCGACAACATCATTGCCATTTCAGCAGAGACCGGGCCGGATCGCTCGACCAGCACACTGGCGGCAACCCGGAATGCACTGTCGGCGTTTGCCCGGGAACTGGAAGAACAGAACAGCGAGTGGTAACACACAACACCGTCACCACCGAATGTATTGAATCAGACACAGGTTGAACGAATGTCACCTTCTTTTTACGAAATTGTCCAACTGTCCAATGGCGACTATGCCTTGCGCCGGATTGACGACGACTCCGCTCCGCTGGTGCGGATCTCGTTCTCGCAGGAAGCACGTGAAATGATGGAAGACCGGGACATGAATGTCGCCAAAGCCATGATTGCTGCCGGTATTGAGGCAGCCGGAAGCATCGCCCACGACATTGATTGGGAAGAGGACGACAGCGACGCCATCGACCCCCAGCCACACTACACACTGCACTGATGCTTACCGCTGGCGCAGTACCACACCGTGGCTGCGCCCCTGTGCTGAGGCGCCTTGCAACGCCTCCAGCTCTGTGCGACGCAACCGGTTCGTCCACAGCACGACAGCGTGGCATGTGCCCGCGCCCAAGGCACGTTCTGCCAGTTCCTGAGCCGGGTGTTCCGGCGTAGACCGCAGCACCAGGATCTCCCCGGCGATGATACCGTGCATTTTCTGCCACTTGGCGACGAGTGCGTGGGGCGGGTCAATCCACGCCAGCCAGCGCTTCTCCTGATTCAACTGGGTAAGCATGGGCAGCAGCAACTGGAAATTCTCGACCTGGCCCTCCGGCAGAATGATCTCCGTGACATTGCCGCCGACGGCGCCGCCAGGCGCACCATGACGCTCAGCCGGTTGCCGGACTGAGAGAGCTGAAGACCGCGTTGGCCGCACTGACTGGGCGGCTACCATGGCCGGCTGAAACGCCGCATTCTGATTAAAGCTCAATTGTTCCATGACTCACCTGTCGCTTTTCGTAAGACGCTGCCTGGCAAACCCAATGGCTGCCTACCGCCCTGGTTCAGTGCATGTCCGAGCGGCGGATAACACCGACGCCAAGCCCCTCGATAAACAGTTCCTGCTCGGTCAGATCCACCTCAATGGGTGCGAACTCCTCGTTCTCGGCAATCAGCCAGACCCGGGAGCCTTCCTTGCGGAAGCGTTTGACCGTCACCTCCTCCCCGACGCGGGCGACCACCACCTGGCCATTGTGAACGTCCTGAGTGCGATGCACCGCCAGCAAGTCGCCGTCCAGAATGCCGATGTTCTTCATGCTCATGCCCCGAACCCGCAGCAAGTAATCGGCAGAGGGTGAGAAAAAGTCCGGCTGGAGGGTGCAGTGGTCCTCAATGTGCTCCTGGGCGAGGATCGGGCTGCCCGCAGCCACCTGGCCAATCACCGGCAGACCGGGATCCACTTCGGCCTCG
Organism: Marinobacter sp.; assembly: GCA_035705335.1. GTDB lineage: Bacteria > Pseudomonadota > Gammaproteobacteria > Pseudomonadales > Oleiphilaceae > Marinobacter. Next base: position 3,725 of record DASSWD010000276.1, read on the forward strand.
GGCAGGCGAATTCCGCGGCTGGCGCCCGGAACCATCTCGATGGCACCTTTGCGAGCCAGTGCCCGCAGGTGTTCTTCGGCAGCGTTGGCGGAGCGAAATCCAAGTTCAGCGGCAATTTCGGCGCGCGTTGGTGGGTAACCGGTTTCATCCAGGTAACGACGAATAATGTCCAAAACCTGCGATTGTCTGGCGGTTAGTTTCATTGGGCTCTCCGGGTGCCTCGTCCTGGTTTTTTATACAGTGATTTGACTATATACAGTGTTTTATCCAGTGTAAAGCGCCTCTGACGGTTTTCTTTCCATGCAGTAACGGGCGGCACGCAGGTGGTGTGATATGGTGACCCGGTGTTTCTCGCCCGGATGGTAGCCTTCATGACAGACAGTCCTCGCTGCACAATGCCGCCCGTTATCCACAACGCTCACGGGCAGGAGCGCAAAGTCGGTGTCGAGATCGAGTTATCCGGCCTGGGTTATCAGGAACTGGTTGATAACACCGCCCGGCTGTTGGGCGGCGAATCGGAACTGTCGTCCCGATATGTCACCCGCATTGCGACCGACGCCGGTGATTACACCGTCGAGCTGGATTCAGACCCGGTCAAGGATCTGGATCTTGCTGACCCGCGGCTGCCCGGACGGATACGGGATCTGGGCAGTCACGCCATGGAGGTCATTGATTTCGCCGCAGAGAAGATCGTGCCACTGGAGATTGTCGGCCCGCCGTTGCCAATGTCGCAACTCGAGACCATCGAGACCCTGACCGACGCGCTCCGGGAGCTTGGCGCTGAAGGCAGCCGGGAAGCGCTGTATTTCGCATTTGGGCTACAACTCAACCCGGAGTTGCCGGATTTAAACCCCGACACCCTGGTGCGCTACCTGCAAGCGTTTGCCGCTCTGTATGACTGGCTCAAGTCCCGCCACCAGCTAGACATCAGCCGCAAGCTCACCACCTACATCGAACCCTGGACCAGCAAGTATTGCGAACGGTTGATGGCCGATGACTACGCGCCTGACCTGAAAACGCTGATGACCGACTACCTCGAAGAGAACCCAACCCGCAACCGGGCTCTGGACCTGTTGCCGCTGTTCGCTCATCTCGATGCAGACCTGCTCGCGCGCTACACCGACGACCCCAGGATCAAGAGCCGGCCCACCTTGCACTACCGGTTGCCGGATTGTGACATCGACAATCCGGACTGGCACTTTTCCACGGTGTGGAACGACTGGGTCATTCTCGAACAGATTGCCAGTCATCGGGAGCACCTGGCGGAGCTGCGGGCGTTGTATCGTGGTGCCCAATCTTTCAGCTTCAGAAACCTGACCACGTCATGGGATGACGTAACAGAACAGTGGCTGTCACAGAAAGGCTATGTCTGAAACGGATGACGCACTGCCAACGCCATCGCCGGGGCTGACCATTGGCATCAGCGGCCCCCGCCGCCGGGGAACCGCACAACGGCTGATCAGTCTGGCGTTGCGCCTGCATGGCGCCCATACCCACTACATCCGCCCGGGCAGCCACATTAACATCGACCTGCTGGACGGGCTGGTGCTGAGCGGAGGTACCCATGTGCATCCCCAACAATACGGGCAGCAGCCCCAGGTAACCGCCCACTATGACACCCTGCGGGACCGGATGGATAAGCAACTACTGTCAGCCGCTGAAGCTCTTGGCCTGCCTGTACTGGGGATCTGCCGCGGGGCTCAGTTCATCAACGTGTTTCGCAGCGGCTCCCTGTGCCAGAACGTGACACCGCTGCGTGTGCATACCCGGCACAGACCCCTGCTACTGCCACTGCAGACCGTGCATCTGGTACAAGGTAGCCGCCTTGCCGGGCTGATGCCACACTGGAAGATCGGCGCAAACCGTATACACAGTCAGGCTATCAGGCGCCTGGGCCGCCACCTGCGGGTCACGGCCGTTGACGATGATCACTTCGTGCAGGCGATTGAGAACACCGGGCGACAGTGGTTGATGGGGGTGCAGTGGCATCCGGAATACTTGCTGTATCACGCCGGGCATCGGCGGATCTTCCAGCACCTGGTGCTGGCCGCCCGGGACCGGAAACTGGAACGACTGGAGGGCCGGCGCATGGCCCCGATGGAAGAAGGACATCTGTCATGAATCTGACCTTGAAACCCGTAACTCTCAAACCCCTGATGCTGGCCGGCTTATTGGCGACCACTCTGACAACACCGTTGGTGGCCCTGGCGGGGGAAGTCAGCGTAACCGGCGAGGGGCTGGTAACGTTTGCGCCTGACAGCGCCCGGCTGCAGTTTACCGCCACCGCCGAGGCCGCAGACCCGGCCGCCGCCACCGATCAAGTCGCCGACATCATGGCCGCCTGGCGTGAAGCGACGGAAGACCTGATGCCGCAGCTCGGGGATTACTCGGATGCCGATGTCAACCTCTACACCCGGACCCTGCCAGTAGACGAACGAGGCGACACGCCGGTACAACGCTCGGTTGCCACCCAGACCATTCGCTTTACGGTATCCGATCTGGAGCTGCTCAACCCGATTCTGGCGCTGGCTCAGCAACTCGGCCTGCAATACCAGCTCGACGCCCAGCAGTTTTTCCATTCCCGAGAGCAGGCGTTCGAGCTCGACGCTCTGGGCCTTGCGGTGGATAACGCCCTGGCCCGTTGCGACTTTGTGGCGAAACGGCTGGGCCAGAAATGTGGCGAGGTTATCAGCATCAGCGTCAACAGCGGGCATTCACCGATGCCGATGATGATGATGGCGGAAGCCAAAGCCAGCCGGGACGTGATCTCCAGCGTTGGCCCCACCGAAATCCGGGCCAGCGTCAACGCCACCTTCGCGCTGGAATGACCGCCAATCAGAAATTCCGGGTATAGAAGATATCAAGGGAGGCGGCCAGACCACTGGCTGCCTCCAGATAGAAATACCGGCCCAGGTCGTAACGCAGCGCCACTGTCGTGATCGGCTCGAAGATACCGACCCCGTAGCGCAGGCTCAGGTCATCGGTAATGTATCCACTGGCAACAACGGACGCTTCCTGGCCCGCACCCTCAGCCTCCAGAGTCAGGTTCCGGATACCGAGTTCGTTACCCAACCCTTGAGTCAGCTTGCTCACTTGTGTCAGACCCAGTGACAGGGCTGCCTGTGTCAGTTGCCCTTGATCACCCTGGCTCTGAGGCGGTCGGCCAAGAATGACATAGGACAGCGCGTCGCTCTGGGGCATGGGCGGCTCTGAGAACACCTCGGTTTCGGGCTCGTCAATCGGACCCGTCAGCCGAATCCCCGCCACCACGGAGTCCACGGTGCGCACCGCCTCAATATCCAGATAAGGCTCCGTCAGTGGCCCGACAAACTGGATTCTGGCCCGGCGCAGTTCCAGCTCCTGGCCGAAAGCTTCGTATCGGCCATCAACCAGCCGCAAGGCACCCCGGGTGTCCATGTTGTTGCCGATCCGGAGGGTACCTTTCAGATTGCCGGTAACGCCAAACGCGTCAAACGTCAGCCGGTCTTCGCCCACCATCACGGTGATGTCCATCAGCACGGAGCGAATCGCCGGCTGAGGCTCTTCCACACCGACAATGACTTCGTCCTCGGACACTGACACGGCCGATGCCGGCAACTCCCGCACTTCGATAGCACCCCGAGGCACCGCAACCTGGCCAGCAACCGACAGCTCACCCTGAGTGAATCGCAGGTTCAGATCCGGCGCAATTTCCAGACGTGCATAAGGCTCAAAGGTCACGGGTAATCGGTTGCCCTCGATGTTCAGGGTGATCTCGGGCTCGCCCGACCAGTCCAGATAGCCGGACAGCTCGCCGCTACCTCGCTCGCTACTTCGCCAGCGGCCGCTGATGTCCGCGGCCTGCCCCAGAAACTCCAGCACCAGAACCAGCTCTTCCATCGACAGCGGCAAGCGCGGATCAAAAACCCGTCCCTCTGTGAGCACCAGCTCACCGCGAACATCGGGTTTCAGCAGCGGCCCGGACAAACGGCCCTCGCCATCAACCTGCCCGGCCACCTCCTCAAGCCCCACAATCGCTGACAGGAACGCAAGATCGAGAGAAGACAGACTGAATTCACCCTTGATGGGACGATCAGGGGCTATCGGGTCAATCGTCAAAGACGTGTCGAACCGCCCCAGTTCCGGGCCCTCCAACGTCAGGTTCAGATCGGCCTGATCAGGACGCAGCCGGGCATCCAGCACAAGGGTGTCATGGCGCAGAGACTGCCAGTCGCCCTGGACCAGAAACTCAAAGTCACCGCGGCCCGCGTCGATACGAATCAGCCCGTCGGGCCCCTGATCGCCCAGCGTGAGGTTGATGTCAGCATTCAGCTCGGCGGCCCAGCGGAAGGTGTCGGGCAACAGGGGCTCCAACGCCTGGGCGGGGAACTGGCGAATCTGATACGCCAGGGTCGGCTCAGGCCAGAGCCGCTGGTCGTCGGCACACACCGAGCTCTGCTGCCAACGCCAGCAATGGGCCCCGAGCGTCACCCGGCCATCGGCTCGATAGGCCAGGTCAGCCGGTTGTTCCAATTGCCAGGTCTGCCTGGGTTCGGAGACGTCGATCCTGCCATCAGTAAGCGCACCGTTCCAGCTGACCGCTTCTGCCGTGCTCAGGTCGCCGGCAAAACCCAGCGTCAGTTCCGCTTCCGAATGAACGGCAGAGAGCGCTACCCGGTGGTCCGACAGTGAACCCTCGATCTCCACCAGCACGCTCTCAAGTTGCCGCCCGTCGGCCTCCAGGGATTCACCATGGACGCTGGCAGCCAGGGTTGCACCTTCGTCGAGGCTGGCGTTTGCCTCAAGACGGCCCAACTGGATCTGGTCCTGCCACGCAAGCCGATCCGCCGTCAGCGACAGGGTGCCTTCCGGCGCCTGCAGGGTACCGGCCAGCGAGAGGGTCGCTTCAAGCGATCCGGACAGGCCGGCCAGAATTTTTTCCGGCTGTGGCAACAGGATCTTCAAAGCGCCCGACAAGCGATCACCTGCCTTACCCTGCCCCTCAATCCGATTGTCTGCCACCGCCAGCAAAAGCTCATTGAGCTGCCAGGCCTGACCATCACTGGCCACACTACCCAGCGCCTTCGCCGGCTGTTGCCGCCACCGCCCTTCGAGCGCCCAGTCAGCGGTCATCGTCGGCAGGCCTTCTGGCTGCAACTGCCCTTCACTGGTGATCTTCCCGTTCAGCCGCGCTTCGAGTATCGGCAGCCAGTACCCGGGGTTGAACTGATCCAGGGTCAGATCGGCACGCCAGCGCAGCGGGCCGGCAAAATCGAGATCCGCGCTACCGGTCAGCGAACCGGCCCCGGTAGACATCTCAAAGCGTGACAGAGCAACCGACTCGAAATCACCCGCCAATGCGGTGTCGAGGTCAGCTGCGCCGAGTGGGCCAGACACCCTTGCCTGCAGGTCGGCGGTGTAATCGCCGCTCCGGTAGGTTACCTCGCCGGACAGTCGTTCCAGGGTGACCGGTGGGGCCGCCATATCCGGCAGCAGGGCATACCAGGGAAACTGGGCAAGATCCAGCGCCAGGTCCGCATTGACGCCCTCGGTCCAGGACACGGAGCCGGTGACATCGAGCGTCGCCTCGGGTGAGGCGCCGTTGGTGTGGGCGCCACCGGTTTGCTCACCACTCGCATTCGTCTCGCCCTTGGGAACCGGGGGCGCCGACATGGTTAGCGACAGATCGGTGGCCTGTTCCGTGGTCACCCGGCCCGACAGACGGGTGTCGATCGGCCCGGTTGTCCCCGGCAGGGTGGCTTGGGACTGCACGCGAAAGCCCCGGGCCAGGGAGCCCACCATCATCAGTTGCCAGTTCTGCAACGTGAGCGTTTCGGGTAACCTGTGGTCGGCCAGGAAGCGATTCGCCGTCAAAGACAGGTCCGCCGGCAGACGGCTGTCCAGCGGTTGCACCTCGCCCTCCAGCCGGGCATTCAGATAGCCCGTGCTGGAGCCGGCCAGCCGCAGGTTCCGGGCGCTGCCAGTGAGATTCAGATCGAGTAACCACTGATCACCCGAGGGCGGTGGTAAACTGACCTTGAGGTTCAGATCCAGCGGCCAGTCCCGGTGCATGTACACATGCCCGCGGGCACTCAGCTCAATCTCTCCCAGACGATATTCGATCGCCTCCACCGTCAGGCTGTTGCCAGACGCCTGTGTGCGAACCTGGAGCCGATCCCAGATGACGCTCCCGTTCAGTTGAAAAGGTCCCAGATCAATGTCGCCAATCTCAACGGCGAGGGGCAGGTTGACGTCAGGCAAGGTGATCGGGCCGGCATTACCAGCGTCCGCTTCTTCCGAGGGCTGGAGCGTCACGTTCAGTTGCCCGGCGCTCAGGCTCTCAAGACACAGGGTCAGGCGCAACAGACAGGACGGCGACCAGTCGATCTCAGGCGAGCCGACCACAACACCGACTCCGTATCCCTGCCAGACCAGTTCCTGCGCCTGCCATTGGCCCAGCAGGGAGCCCCGCGCCTGTTCGGTCTCAAGCCCGGGAATCTGGTCCAGCGTCCAGGCCGTGCCTGCGTCGGTCGATAACCCCCAGAGCAGAAACACCAGAACCAGAACAGGAAGGCCAATGAGAACGAACAGAACCACCACCAGCCAGAACCAAATCGGCCGACGGAAATCCTTCCGGGGCTTCTCGCCGGATGTCGGCGCCTTTGGCGCTGGGGATTCCGTGGTCACAATTCAGGCCCCATGGAAAAGTGGATTCGCCAGCCGCCGCCAAACTCACTATCCAGCCCCTTGGCGACGTCCAGGCGCAGCGGCCCCACCGGGCTGACCCATCGGATACCAATACCAACTCCAGTCGCCAGAGGGTCCAGCAAATCATCAACGGCATTCCCCTCATCCACAAAAGTGGCCAGCCGCCATCTTGGGCGAAACTCATACTGATACTCGATACTTCCGGCCAGCAAGTATCTGCCGCCCACAGCGGCACCCCGCTCGTCCCGGGGAGAAAGGGTTTCATAACCGTAGCCGCGAACACTCTGGTCGCCACCGGCGAAGAAACGCAGCGACGGTGGCACGTCCGAGAAATTATTGGTCGCGACACCACCAAGATTGAATCGCGCCAGAAAACGATGGTTGCCAGACAGGGTGATCAAGCCCTTGGCCAGTATGTTTACATGCAGAATATCGGCATCAGAGAGCACGGCCCTGTGAGCGCCAGTGACATCGGCCTGAAGCCGATAGCCCCGGCTTGGGTCCAGAGGCGAATCGGCCTGCAGCCTGGCGTAACTGAGACCGGGCAAAAGGAGGGTGGACGTGCCCTCCTCGCTGTCACCAATACGGAACCGTTCACCCTCCCAGCGCAGCGAGGCCACCTGCATCCAGCCCGTATCCAATTGATGATTCCACTGCTGTACAAAAGTCAGGCGCTCAGATTCCACGTCCTCTATATTCTCGCGTTGATAACCGGCGCCCAGGCGAATTGAGTCGGTCATCGGCGGATCCAGCGGCAACTCATACCACCCGGAGACATTCTGGCGGGGCTCCGACAATTCCGTTTCGGCGCCTCGCCGGTGGCCCATGGGGTTGATGTAATGCTCTCGCCAGTTGCCCACAAAGCGAGGACCCACATCCGTGGAAAAACCTACACCCGCGGCAACGGATCTCGGCGGCCTGGGGGTCAGGGAAACCGATACAGGAATTATCCCGTCCACCGCCCGCGCCGGAGAGGCATCAACATCCACACCCGAAAAGTAACCGCTGTTGGAAAGATCCGCGTTCAGGCGAGCCACTTTGTCCGCATGAAACGGTTCTCCCGGCCGGGTGGTGACGAAACGTTCCAGCAGATCCAGATCAAAACCATGACCTTCCCGGAAGGTCACAGGCCCCAGACGATAGCGTTCGCCGGATCGAAAATGCAGGTCAATCGTGGCGGTGTTGCTTTCCGGGTTCACTTTCAGGCGATGGGTAACAAACTCTCCGTCGAAGTATCCGAGGCGGCTTGCGCGGTTTTGCAGCGTGGACTTCAGGGTATCGTACTCTCCGTGATTCAGGATATCGCCCACAGCCGGCTGTTCTGGCAGATCCTGGGCCAGATCACGTTCGGCACCCGTGGGTCCCTCGACAATCACCTGCCGGGATGCCACTCGAACAGGGTCTCCGGGCAGCACGGTAAGGATCAGACGAGCCGGATCGTCACCTTCATCCACTACCTGCCAATTAACGGAAGGGTTGTAATAACCCAGGGCACGTAATGCTTCCTTCACCTGAGACAGCGCGGTGCTGGCATAACGCCGCAAACCGTCGGCAGAGCGCCCCTCCACGTCGCCGACAAAAATTCGGGCGTTATCCATCAGCGCGCTGAAGTCACCACGTGCTTCTGCGCTGATTTCCACCTCCACCTGGCTAGCCACGGACAACATTGGGCACGCCAGGGCCAACAAGCCCAACACCAGATAATATTGACGGTACCAAAGACGCAACTGCATGAGGGTTTGCCAGCTTCCAGACAGACGAAGTATTTCATCCATGACCAAAAACGGAAAGTGTACCGGCTGCGGCCCTGATGAATCCACGGCTGACGGATGAAAATCCCGACAGCTCTGACGGCGATTCGTGATGCCACACAAATTAAGCTAATCTGTCAGGCACTTAGTTCACTTCTATCACCACGCCCAAAGAGAGCCGAGACGCCAGGAATGCTGAAGATTAACCGGGAGAACCTCAAAAGCAGTCATCAGTTGGTCTGGTTCATAATCGACTTTCTGATGTTGGGTCTGTTGATTCTAAATATGGCTTTCATCATCTGGGATTCGATCTACAGCTTTGTTGCCATCCAGAATATGCTGAAAAGCCACGCTCCCGCCCTGCAGGCGGCCTATCACCCCATTCATGACGAGTTTATTTTCTACGATCTGATCTTCGTGTCGATCTTTCTCGGGGAGTTCGTGCTGCGTTGGGGCTACGCCATCAAGGCCAGCATCTATGACCGCTGGTACTTCTATCCGTTCATCCACTGGTACGACCTGGTCGGTTGCATTCCGGTGGGCGGCTTCCGCTTCCTGAGGATTCTGCGGGTGATTTCGATTGTCTATAGACTGCACCAGTACAAGATCATCGATGTCACCAACTCTCGCATCTACCAGTTCGTGGCGTTTTACTACGACGCATTCATGGAGGAGCTGTCGGACCGGATTGTTCTGAAGGTGCTGTCCGGAATGCAGGAGGAGGTCCGCCGCGGCTCCCCCCTGTTCGAGAAAATCCAGTCCGATATCCTGTACCCGCGGCGGGGCATGCTCTCCAACTGGCTGTCCAGCCACGTCGCTCATGCTGCCCGCCACGGTTACATCCCCAATCGCGGGGCTCTGCGCAGTTATCTGGAGAACCGGGTGAATAATGCGCTGAAACAGAACCTGGAGCTGTCGCGGCTGAACTATCTGCCCGTGGTCGGGCCCACCATTCAGGACACTCTGGAAAACGCCGTGGGAGACATTGTGGCGAACGTGATCCATCAGATTCTCGAAGACCTGGCGTCCACCAAAAATCATGCCTTCATCGAGGATATCGTCAATACTCTGCTGCCAGATCCAGCGGAAACCGATGAAGAAAATGTGGACCGGCAGGCTCTGATCAATCTGATCGTGGAAGTGATTGGCGCCATCAAGGGACAGGTCAAGGTAAAGCGGTGGCGGGAGAATCTGCCTTGAGATTTCAATAGTGGTAAAAGCAACAAAGCCCGCAAAAGCGGGCTTTGTTTTGATGATGGTAGCGGGGGCTGGATTCGAACCAACGACCTTCGGGTTATGAGCCCGACGAGCTACCAGACTGCTCCACCCCGCATCAAACTGGTGGTTGCCGGGTTACCCCGATCAACGTGGCGCGAATACTACCGATTGGTTCAGGCGTTGTCAATCGAGATTTTCAAACAGATCTTGTGGGTAGTGCTGTTCGATGGCCTCCTGCACCGGGCGGAACGAGCGCCGGTGGTGCGGAGTCGCGCCGAGGCGGGCCAGCGCTTCCAGATGCGCCGGCGTTGGATAGCCCTTGTGCTGGCCGAAGCCATAGTCCGGAAAATGCTGCTCCAACTCAGCCATCTCGCGGTCACGGGTGACTTTGGCCAGAATCGACGCCGCGCTGATTTCCGCCACCCGGCCATCGCCTTTGACCACCGGCTCTGACGGCCAGCGCCAGTTGGGGCAGCGGTTACCATCGACCACCACATATTCCGGTGCCACGGCCAGCCCGTCCACGGCCCGGGTCATGGCCAGCAACGTGGCCTGATAGATGTTCAGGCGATCGATCTCGTGGGCTTCACAGCGGCCAAGGCTCCAGGCCAGGGCTTTTTCGACGATCTCGCTGTAAAGCGCATCGCGTCGCTTTTCCGTCAGCTTCTTGGAATCGGCCAACCCGGCGATCGGTCGTTCCGGATCAAGAATCACGGCGGCGGTTACCACAGCGCCCACCAATGGCCCCCGCCCGACTTCATCCACACCCGCCAGCAACCGGCCCTGATAGGCACAGACAAACGGTGGCAGATCATTCTTTCCAGGCATCAGCGGCGTGCCTCCAGCATGGCAGAGATGGCCTCGGCCGCACGTTCGTCGGCGCCCTGGCGTAACATCTCGTGCAGTTCAGTGAACGCGGCCTTGAGCTCATCCCGAGTGCTGTCATTTTCCAACTGCTCCAGCACGGCCTTGCCCAGCGTCTCTGGGGTGGCATCGTCCTGCAGCAGCTCTGGCACCAGCGATTTCTGGGCCAACAGATTCGGCAACGCCACCCAAGGCACCTTGACCAGCCTCGACACCAGCTTGTAGCTCAGGTTGCTGAGGCGATATCCAACCACCATGGGTTTTTTCAGCAACATGGCTTCGAGGGTAGCAGTACCGGACGCCAGCAGAACCACATCGCTGGCGGCCATCACTTCCCGGGAGCGCCCGTGAACCAGCGTCACCGGCAGCTGAACGTCCAGCGACGCCACCAACGCCTGCACCTGCCGCTCGCGATCCCGGTTGACGCAGGGAATGATCAGCTGGATATCCGCACGACGAGCCTGCAGCCAGCGTGCGGCTTCGAGAAACAGGGTGCCAAGACGCTCCACCTCACCACCACGACTGCCCGGCAGAATGGCCAGCACCGGGGCGTCCTGACTCAGCCCCAGAGCTTGCCGGGCGGCCCTCGTGTCTGGCGACATCGGAATCCGGTCCGCCAGCGGGTGGCCAACGAATGCCACCGGCACCTGGTGTTCCTCGTAGAATCGGGCTTCAAACGGGAACAGCGTCAGCATCAGGTCAACGGATTTGGCAATCTTGAAAATGCGCTTCTGGCGCCAGGCCCACACCGATGGGCTGACGTAATGAACGGAGGGGATACCAGCGTCCCGGCAGCGACGTTCGATGGTCAGGGTGAAGTCCGGTGAATCAATGCCGATCACGACATCCGGCGGCGTGGCGAACAGATATTCAAGCAGCCGGGCCCGGATACTGAACAGCTCCCGGATGCGCCCCAGAACCTCGACCAGACCCATCACCGAGAGGCGCTCCAAGGGTACCAGGGAGTGAAAACCCTCGGCGACCATCTCATCCCCGCCGATGCCCACAAAGCGGCTGTTGGGATAGCGACGGCGGAGGGACCGGATCAGGCCGGCACCGAGGATGTCCCCCGACGCCTCACCGGCAATGATGGCAAACGTGATCTTGCGTGTGCTGAGCGGCACAGCCTGGGATTGGGACACCGGCAACTCCCGGCCAGTCTAGCGGATGATTCCGCGGTCAGTATGCTTCAGGGAATCAATCAGCGGCTGCACTTCAGGAATATCAGCGAACTGCTGCTGCAATTCTTCCAGCGCCTGCTCCGTGGTCAGCCCCTGACGGTAAATGACTTTGTAGGCCCGGCGTAGCGACAGCAGGACTTCTCTACTGAAACCACGGCGCTTTAGCCCCTCGACGTTCATGCCATGGGGCTGGGCCGACTGGCCGCTGGCCATCACATAGGCCGGGATATCTTTGAGCACAATACTGCCGCCGGCCGCCATGCTGTGAGGGCCTATGTGGCAGAACTGGTGCACCATGGTACCGCCACCCAGAATGGCAAAATCACCGACTGTCACATGGCCTGCGAGGGTCGCGCAGTTGGCCAGGATGGTGTGATTACCCACGGTGCAGTCGTGGGCCACGTGCACGTACGCCATCAGCAGGTTACCGTTGCCAATCCGCGTCTCGCCGCGGTCCTGCACCGTGCCGCGATGGACCGTGCAGTTTTCCCGGATGACGTTGTTATCGCCGATCACCAGCGTGGTCGGCTCGCCGGCGTATTTCTTGTCCTGGCATTCTTCGCCAATACTGGAAAACTGGAAAATGCGGTTGTTCCGGCCGATCACCGTCGGGCCCTTGATCACCACGTGAGACAGGATCTCAGTGCCCTCACCAATTTCCACACCCGGGCCGATATAACTCCACGGCCCGACGGTGACCTTATCCGCCAGCTTGGCTGATGGGTCCACTATCGCTTGAGGATGGACACCCGACCAGTCATTTGTCGCCATCAAACTTCTCTCTCAGCGGTCAGTATTTCTGCCACGCAGACAACCTCACCGTTGACCAGTGCGCGGCATTCAAACTTCCAGATTCCCCGCTTGCCGGACACAAACACAGATTCCATATCCAGTCGGTCTCCGGGCAGCACTGGCCGCTTGAAGCGAGCTTTGCTGGAACCAGCCAGGTATTGTACCACGCCGTCGGCCGGTTTCCGTTCTACGGTCACGAAACCGAGAATCCCGGATAATTGGGCCATGGCTTCAATGATCAGCACACCTGGCATGATCGGATTATTTGGAAAATGACCTTCGAAGAAGGGCTCGTTGAAAGAGATGTTTTTGTATCCCTTGATCGACTTCCCTTTTTCAACTTCGGTCACCCGGTCCACCAGCAAAAACGGATAGCGGTGCGGCAGGTATTCCAGAATTTCGTCGATGTACATCATGTCAATCGGCCTCAGCCCTCTAATTTCTTTTCCAGTTCTTTCACACGTCGCGCCAGGGCATCCAGTTGCCTGAAGCGCACGGCGTTCTTTCGCCACTGCCGGTTTGTATCCGCGCTGGTGCCGGAGGAGTAAACGCCAGGTTCCCGGATATCCCCCGTCACCAGCGTCATGCCTGTCAGGTGCACCTGGTCAGCGATTTCCAGATGACCCGCCACCCCGGACGCGCCACCGAACACACAATGCCGACCCACTCGGGTACTGCCTGCAATCCCCACCATCGCTGCCATGGCACTGTGGTCCCCGATGCTGACGTTGTGGGCGATCTGGATCAGATTGTCCAGCTTCACGCCGTTGCCAATCACCGTATTGTCCAGAGCACCACGGTCGATGGTGGTGTTGGCACCAACTTCCACGTCATCACCCAGAACGACACCGCCCAACTGGGCAATCCGGTGCCACACGCCCCGCTCGTTGGCAAACCCAAAGCCGTCGGAGCCAACCACCGCTCCACTGAGAATATGGCAGCGCTGGCCGACCGTGACATCGTGCGCCAGAGTAGCTCGGGGGCGGATGATTGTCCGGTCCCCGACAACGGTACGGGCGCCAATGAAAACACCGGCACCCAGCACGACCTGGGCACCGATCTTCGCGCCTGCCTCGATGACAACATGGGGACCGACACTGGCCGTCTCATCAACACGGGCGTGTTCGTCAACGACGGCGGTCGGGTGAATGCCGGGCGGAGCAAACGGAGCCGGATCAAACCAATGACTCAGGTGAGCATACCCGAGGTAGGGATTGTCCAGTAACAGGACATTGGTCGGACAGCTGTCTGCCATCGCGGGCGAAAGGATGACCGCCGAAGCGCGAGTTGTCGTCAGGTACCTGCCATAGGCCGGATTGGCAAGGAAGCTTATCTGCCCCGGTTCTGCAGTTTGCAATGTTGCAAGGCCGAAAATGAGTGTGTCCGGATCACCTTTCAGGGTTGCACCAAGGGCATCCGCAATGTCCTGCAGTCGGTGGGACGTTTCTGTCATCACTTTCTCCATCCGCCCTGAGGCACTGAGCGTCTTCAGCGGTTGAGTTTTTCCAGCAGCTGAGATGTCAGGTTTAGCTCGGGTTTGACATAAACGACCGCTTCACTGGGCAGGATCAGATCCAGATCGTTTTCCTCCAGTAACTCTTTGACAGCCGCGTCCACTTCCGGGCGGGACTGCTCGAGAAACTGCTGCTTTCTCTGATTGACCGTGGTGTCCAGGCGCTGTTTGAGAAAGTTAAATTCCTGAACCTTTTCCTGAAACTGACCGGCCAACTCCTGCCGCTCGGTCTCGTTCATCATGGGGCCATCCTTTTCGAGGCGCTCCTGAAGTTGGCGAGCGGCAGCCTGGGTTTCACGCACCGTCTGCTCCTCATCTGAAAAATCTTGCTGCAACTTCTGACTGAACGCCTGAGCGTCGTCCGAGGAGAACAGCGCCTGGCGCAAATCCACGACGCCGATGCGAGTCTCCGCGCTCGCCTGCGATGCCAGTAACAATGTCAGCGCACCCATCAGGGCAACAATACGATTCATTGGATATCTCCTGTGTTTCACTTTGTCATTGTTATTTATTCTGACGGCTCATCAGAACATCTGGCCCAGCGAGAACTGGAACACTTGTGTATCGTCGCCGGATTTGTCGTTCAGTGGCTGCGCCAGGCTGAAGGCCAAAGGACCAACCGCGGTAATCCACTGAAAACCAATACCGGCCGCCGTTCGCACTTCAGTAAGTTCGGGGTCGAACCCACGGGCGGTATCGAATACCTGACCCGCATCGATGAAGAATGAAGTCCGCATAGAGCGAGTGTCGCCGGCAAAAGGTGTCGGGAAAATCAGCTCCAGACCGGCTTCCGTGAGCACGTTTCCGCCAAACGGGTCAGGGTCAGAGAAGTCCCCGGGGGCACGCCCGGCCCGATTACCCAGAGAATTAGCCCGGTAACCCCGCACGGAACCGTAACCACCGGCGTAAAAGTGCTCAAAAAACGGCATCTGGTTGCGATCACCATAGCCATCACCATAACCCAACTCTGTGCGGGCGCGCAGCACCCAGGTATTGGACTCTGTCAGCGGGAAATAGAAGTCCGTTCGGTGGGTTGCTTTGAAGAACGTCAGGTCACTGCCAGGCACCGCCACATCAAGTGAAAGCGAGTGACTGTAGCCATCGGTCGGCAATACACCCCGGTTCAGGGTACTGCGCCGCCAACTGCCAAACACAAAATAGTTGGCGAAGGAGTCACCTTCTTCAGCAATGAAATCACGCACCTCAACAGCAGAAAAGATACCTGGTTCGATATTGGACTGTGTGACGCCAATCCCGAAGTTCAGACGAGTGATCTGGTCGGTCGGATACCCGAAGTTCAGGCGGGCACCATACTCGTCCAGCAAATAGGATGAAATGTCTTCTTCGTCGAAATCGGTTTCTCGTGCGAAGACGCTGAAGCCACGGCTAACGCCATCTACCGTGTAATAAGGATCCTGATAGGAGATATTGGCACTCTTGATAAAATCGCTGACATTCACCCCGAAGGAGACCTGTTTGCCAGTCCCGAAGAAATTATTTTCCGACACTGCCGCCCCAAGAATCACACCTGAACTCTGAGAGAAGCCGACGGAAGCCGACAAGCTGCCCGTTGGCTGCTCAACAACGCTGTAATTGACATCAACCAGATCGTCCGAGCCCGGCACCGGAACGGTGTCTACGGTCACGGTCTGGAAAAAGCCGAGACGCTCCAGCCGGGTCTTTGAAAACTCGATACGATCCGAGGAAGCCACACCGCCTTCCATCTGGGTCATTTCCTGACGAAGCACCTCGTCCTTGGTGGTCACATTGCCTTCGAAGTTGATACGGCGGACGTAAGCTCGACGCCCAGGTTCAACATAAAAGGTAACCGAGGCCGTATTGTCTTCGCCCGGCACTGGCACCGCGTTCACACTGGCGAAGGCGTAGCCTTCCCGCCCAAGCCTGAACGACATCGCCTCTGAGGCAGCGGTCATCTGCGAGCGCGAGAACACATCGCCTGCCTCCACCGGAATCAATTGCCGAAGCTCTTCCTCGCCGACAATGAGTTCACCTCGGAGCTGGATGTCAGAAACCGTGTATTGAGGTCCCTCGTTCACCGCAATGACGATAAATACGTCCTGTTTGTCCGGCGAAATGGACACCTGGCTTGACTCCACGCTGAAGTCCAGATAGCCGCGATCAAGATAGAATGAACGCAGGGATTCCAGGTCTCCGCTGAGTCGTTCCCGAGCGTATTTATCTTTATTGGTCAGTGAATTCCACCAGCCGGAGGTGCGCAGCTCAAACAGATCGATCAGCTCTTCGTCACTGAACGCATCGTTGCCCACAATATTGATGTGCTGAATGGAGGCAACACTCCCTTCATTGATATCCAATCGGATAGCAACCCGGTTACGAGGCAGCACCTCCGCAGTGGCAGTAACCCGTGCGTTGTAACGCCCCTGGGAAATATAAGACCGCAGAATCTCCAGCTCCAGTCTCTCCAGCGTCGCGCGGCGAAACACCTGGCCTTCCTCGAGCCCCGCACCGGCCAATGCATCGAGTAACATCTGGGTCTCGATGTTTTTGTTGCCTTCGATTTCAATTGACGATATCGACGGCCGTTCACGTACCGTAAGAATCAATACGCCCTCATCCCGGCTGGCCACAATGTCAGTGAACAGTCCGGTCCTGAAGAGCTCTTTGATCGCCTGAGCCAACTCAGTTTCATCAATCCTCTCGCCAATGTTGACCGGGAACGCGGAAAATACAGATCCTGCGGAGACCCGCTGAAGGCCTTCCACTTCAATGTCGGCTACCGTGAAATCGTCCGCCATGGCAGGCTTGATGGTATTCGCAGACAGGGCGAGGCCAACGGCTATGGCTAGAAGGGAACGTCTCATTCAGTTATGTCGCCTGGTTAATGTGCGGTAAGAAGCTGGCAATTCTCACAATCGCATCAGGTCGTTGTAAAGGGCAAAGACCATTAAAGTCAGAATCAAAGCCATACCAATTCGTAATCCTACAGCCTGGACCTGCTCCGAGAGCGGCTTCCGGCGGATGGCCTCAATGCTGTAATAGACAATGTGGCCACCGTCCAGAACCGGCACGGGCAGCAGGTTGAGCACCCCGAGACTGACACTCAGATACGCCAGGAAGCGGATAAAGTCCTCAAATCCTGAACTGACGCTTGCCTCTGCCACCCGGGCAATGGTGATTGGCCCGCTCAGATTGGTGGGCGACAGCAGCCCTGTGACCATCTTCTGGATGGCAACGAGGGTCAGGCGGGTGTCGGCCCAGGTTTCGCTGATGGCATTGGGAATCGCCGCCAGGGGGCCGTAACTCACCTCCCGCATCAGCTCATCGGGCCAGGCCACCGATGCCACGCCCGCACCGATGAATCCGATGCGTTCGCCTGAATCTTCAGTACGGCTTTCCGGCCGGATATCCACCTGTTGGCGCTTACCCTCACGCACAATGGTCAGAGTCAACGGCTGCTCCGGGGATGCTCTCACCTTTTCCACCAGGGCAAACCAGTCGGCCAGCGGTTCACCGTTCACTTCGGTAATCCGGTCACCTGGCTGCAAACCCGCCTGTTGCGCGCGGCTCTGCTCGGTAATCTGCCCCAGTACCGCCGGAACATCCGGCCGCCAGGGCGTGATACCAAATTCGGCAAGGGGGCTGGGCGTCTCGTCATTCAGCCGCCAGCCATCCAGCGGTCCACTGATCTGCCGGCGGTCGCCATTCTGAGACACCTCAAGGGTGACCATGCCGTGCTCACCGGCACGTTCCAGCAGTCGCATATTAACGTCACGCCATGAGGTGACCCGGTGATCATCAACGGAGTGGATTTCCATACCCTCAGCCAGACCAATCCGCTCAGCAACACTGCCAGGGCTCACCTGGCCGACTACCGGTGCAACGGTGGTCACCCCCACCACGCCAAGCAGCCAGTAGGCGAAAATCGCAAACAGGAAGTTGGCCACGGGTCCTGCGGCCGCGATGGCGATCCTTTGGGATGGCGGCTTGGCGTTGAATGCCTGGTCCCTGAGTTCGTCCGGCACCGGGCCTTCCCGCTCATCCAGCATTTTTACATAGCCGCCCAGAGGAATCGCCGCAACGGCGAATTCCGTACCCTGCCGGTCATACCAGGAATACAGGGGCTTGCCAAAGCCCACGGAAAAACGCAGCACTTTGACCCCACAGCGACGGGCCACCCAGAAGTGGCCGAATTCATGGAGGGTCACCAGAATGCCCAGTGTCAGCGCCAGCGCCAGAATGGTCTCGATCAGTTGCATAAAGCTTCCGGTTTGAGAGGACGGTTTTCAGACCGCCAGCCGTTTAATCTGTTCCCGCGCCCGGGCTCTTGCTTCGCGGTCTTTGGCAAAAATGGTCTCGAAGTCACGGGCAGGCAACGCGTCTGTTACCTGCAAAGTACGCTCTATGATAACGGGGATGTCAGCGAAACACAGCCGACCAGCCAGAAAGGCCGACACTGCCTCTTCATTGGCCGCGTTCAGTACGGCGGGCGCCGTGCCGCCGGCAGCAAACGCTTCGGCAGCCAGCCGCAGACAGGGGAATCGCTGGTGGTCCGGCCGCTCGAAATGAAAGCGGCCTATGCTGAACAGATCCAGCGGCGCCACGCCCGCGTCAATGCGCTCAGGCCAGGCCAGGCC
>DASSWD010000277.1:0-3295 GCA_035705335.1 Marinobacter sp.
TGACAATAGCCTCCGGATTTGCCGCCAGAACAGCCTCGGTACTGATGCGTGGCACCAGCCTTGATAAGGTGCCGAACACGTTGATGCCACCGCACAGGGTGATCGCCTTGCTGATCAGTTCCTCCCGGTTCACGGTCATCAATGGCCGGTCCCAGATCTGATAAAACACCCTCACCGGCGGCGCGTCGGCATAACGGGCCTTCAAACGGTCGACACCCTCACGGAACGATTCCGCCCTTGCCTTACCCACGGCGGGCTGGCCTGTTAACAGCGCCAGGTCCTCCACCGCCCGGGCGATATCCCCGAACGTGCGTGGGGCCAGCCAGAACACTGGGATGCCAAGATCCGAAAGCCGTTCCAGCTGGCTGCGTGAGTGGCCATCCACCCAGGCCACCACCAGATCCGGCGCCAGCGAGACGATGGCCTCCAGATCCAGCCGGTTGGCGTCCCCCACCTGAGGCAATTCCGTCGCTTCGGGCGGAAAATCACTCCAGGCACTGACCGCCACCACATGTTCTCCGGCGCCGGCCGAAAACAGCAGTTCGGTGGCGCCCGGGGAGAGCGAGACAATCCGCCGGGCTGCCCCGTCCAGGCACACGTCACGCGCCAGGGCATCCCGGGCGCACAGCGGCTGGGCCGATGCCAGGCTCGGCCACAGCGACAACCATGCCAGCAACAGGGCCAGCCCGCGATGGATCATAGGCTCAGATCACCGGTTGTTGAGTGGGACTACTGGCGGAAATCATAGCGTACCGACGCCATATAGGTACGGCCAGCCGCCAGGTAGTCAAACGGTTCGAAGGTGACGCTGTCATTGCCGCGACTGGTGGAGTAGCGGCGGTCCAGCACGTTATCCACCCTGAAGCCAGCGGACCAGCCCGGCAGGAAATTCCAAGCCGCCCGCAGGTCCACGGTGCCATAGCCGGGCAACAGGCTGTTGTTGGCGGCGTCGTTGTAGCGATCACTCTCGGCGATGAAGCTGGCCCCGACGGACCACCGGTCAAACAGCCGGTCAACGTCCAGACGCAGGTTTTTCTCGGCCCGGCGCGGCAGGCGTTTACCGGTATCAAGGTTCTCACTGTCGGCCCAGGTCAGTGCGGCGTTCACATCCCAGTTGCCAGTTTCGAAACCGGACGACAGCTCAATGCCGCGAATCCGGGCGGATTCGACGTTCTCCACGGTGCCTTCGAAGGTCACCGGGTCAGACACGAAGGTAATCAGATCCTCCACGTCGTTCTGGTAGATCGCAACATCCCAGAACCATTGATCGTAGCGGCCGGACACGCCGGCTTCCACCATCTGACCTTCTTCCGGATCGAGGTCCGGATTGCCCGTATAGAAAGGGACGGTCAGATACAGGTCGTTGAAAGTCGGCGCCCGGAAAGACGTAGCGTAACTCAGGCGCACGCGATGGGCCTGGCCAAGCCGGTGCCCCAGGGCGATACCGCCGGTTTCTTCCTTGCCGTAGGCTTCGTTGTCGTCCAGGCGGGCACTGACCATCAGGTCGGTGGCGTCGAAATTGAGACGGGCCTGGCCAAACACCGCACTGTTGGTGCGGCTGTCCTCGGCGAACCGGCTAGTGCCGTCCACCTCGTCCATCGACACTTCGGAACCAACGACAAACTCATGCACCCCCGCGGTCAGGGTATTTTCCCATCGGGCTGACCGGTACAGGGTATTGAATACGCTGGGGAAGGAACCGAAGGTTTCCTGCTCGTCCCGGGATTCGGAGAACTGGATGCGGGTGCGCCAGTAGTCGCTGGCGACAGCCTCAACATAGAGCCCCATGGCCCGGATCAGAAAATCGGTATCACCGCCTTCGAATTCGGTGTTGCCCTCAGACTGGAACACCGTGATGCCGGCACCGCCACCCTGGTCAAACCGATGGCTTACTTTGGCCAGCCCGCCGGCGTTACGAAAGCCTTTGTCCTCACCCCCGGCCCGCAGGTTCGTGCCCTCGGTATCGGAATAGACCCCGCCGGCCAGAAACGCCGACCGGCCTTCCCGCCCGGCCACACCGGCGGTGGTCTCGAGGGTTGCATGGGAGCCGCCCGCCAGTTCCGCCCAGCCCTGGCGGCCAGCTTCCGGGTCCAGGGTGAAGGCCTGGATCACACCGCCCACCGCATCGGCACCGTACAGCGAGCTTTTCGCACCGCGCACCAGCTCAACCCGCTCCATCAGCTCCGGCGGCAGGAACTGCCAGGGTGGAATACCAGCGGTGGCCGAGCGCAGGCGAATACCGTCGAGCAGCAACACCGTGCCGGAGCTTCCGGCACCACGCAGGAAGACACTGGTGGTCTTGCCGTAGCTGCCATCGGAAACCACGTTGACGCCGGGCTGCGCCCTCAGCAAATCGCCGAATTCGGCTGGCTGCTGGCGGCGTATCTCTTCTTTTTCGATCACCGTCACGGAGGACAGGCTTTCACCCACGGTTTTTGGGCCAAGGGTCGCCGTGACGACAATCGGGTCAAGGGCTTCTGTCTGGCTATCAGCTTTGGCCTGGCTCTCAGACTGGGCCGACACGGCCAACGGCAGGGCCGCCAAAGACACGCCGGCCAACAGGACGGAAAATGGGTATCTGGACATCGCTATCTTGCTCCGCACACCGCGCGCACCCGCACGGGGGTTTCTGATTGAATTGCGGAGCGCGAACAGGGGCAGGCGGCAGGCAGGCATCGAAGGGATCAGAACCGGACATTCGCCCACCCAGGTCGCCCACCGCAACGTCGGGTGTTTTTCCAGGCCGGTCTCCGGGCTCACAGGCGAAATGTCCATTTCCGGGCAATCACCTTCCCATGCCTGCTGGCACAGTGGCGCGTTCGATTGCCGTTAACCTGCTTACCGTTGCGGGGGCAGCACCGGACTTGCCTGGCAGGGCCAGACTCACCGGTTTCCCGTTTCACCCGTCGCGCTGTGCGACGGACACCTGAAAAAGTGCGGCAAGGCTAGCAAGTGTCTGCAAAGTAATCAATGAAATCGATCATTGCTCGCGGCCACCACGCCCGGCGCCTGCCACCGCCAGTCATGGCCCGGGGCCGCCGTCGCTGCTATATTTCGGGGCAATCGCGTTATTGCTGCACAACCACCGGGACCGCTTATGCAGGCCGAACTGCTCGACATCCGCAACCACATCGCCCAGTACCCACCGTTCAACGATATGACAGAGGAACAGCTCGACCGCATTGTCTCCGGCATTGAGGTGGTCTACTTCCGCGCTGGCAGCGACATTCTGGAACTCGGCCAGAGCAACCTGTGGCTGCACTATGCACGCAGCGGCGCCGTGGAACTGTTCCGG
>DASSWD010000278.1:0-2182 GCA_035705335.1 Marinobacter sp.
GCGGCAAATTGCCATTGCTGCAGGCAGGCCCCCATTACCTGGGGCTGGCAGCGCAGTGAATAAGGGTCCTGCACTTTTTCACAATCTGCGTGGCTGTGTTCAATGTCCGATTCTCCCAGGATTTCGCGATACCGGCGCGCCATTTCTATTTGTGGTGCGTGGCCGCGTGCGAGATGAATGCGTTCATCGAAAGGCTTGCGCGAGCCCATGGCGGCTTCCAGCGACATTGAGCCGATCAGGGTGGCAGAAGCCAGGGCGACTTCGGTGTTGAACAGTCCTTCCAGTGCAAAGGCGGTAGACGCCTGAGTACCGTTCAGCAGCGCCAGCCCTTCTTTCGGGGCGAGGGTAACGGGCGACAGACCCAGCTCCTTCAGCAAGTCACCTGCTGCCCAGCGCTCGCCTTGCCAGAAGGCTTCGCCCTCCCCTAACAGGACGGCGCTCATGTGGGCCAGTGGTGCCAAATCACCTGAGGCGCCCACCGAGCCTTTTTGCGGGATCGCCGGGCTGACGCCGCGATTGACCAACTCGACCAGAAACTCAACCACTTCAGGCCGAATGCCGGAAAACCCACGCGCCAGTGAATTGATTTTCAGCACCATCATCAAACGCACCGTGCGTTCGGTCATAAACTGGCCGATACCCGCTGCGTGTGACAGCACGATGCTGTGTTGCAGGGTTTCCAGCTCGGCCGGTTCAATGCGGGTGTTGGCCAGCAGGCCAAAGCCGGTGTTGATGCCATAAACGGTACGGCCTTCGGCGACCACGGCGGCGACGGTTGCGGCCGAGGCTTCCATGCCGGCGTAGCAAGCCGGGTCCAGTTTCAGTGTGACCGGCGCCTGGAAGACCTGGCGCAGATCATCCAGGGTCAGGGTTCCCGGGGTCAGATTCAGGGTGTGACTCATGATTGAGGCTCCTTGGTAATCATGGGCAGGTCCAGGTGATTCTCATGGGCACAGTCTATCGCACTCTCATAGCCCGCATCGGCATGGCGCATTACTCCAGTCGCCGGGTCGTTGTGCAGCACCCGGCCAATGCGCTTGGCGGCGGCATCGGTGCCGTCGCAAACAATCACCACACCAGCGTGCTGGCTGAAGCCCATGCCGACGCCGCCGCCATGATGCAGGCTCACCCAGGTGGCGCCACCGGCGGTGTTCAGCAAGGCGTTCAGCAGTGGCCAGTCGGAGACCGCATCGGAGCCGTCTTGCATGGCTTCAGTTTCGCGGTTCGGTGAGGCCACTGAGCCTGAATCCAGATGGTCCCGTCCGATCACCACCGGCGCTTTCAGTTCGCCGTTTTTGACCATCTCGTTAAAGGCCAGTCCAAGGCGCGCCCGGTCTTTGAGGCCCACCCAGCAGATACGCGCAGGCAGCCCCTGAAAGCTGATGCGCTCGCGCGCCATGTCGAGCCAGTTGTGCAGGTGTTTGTGGTCTGGCAGCAGTTCTTTGACCTTGGCGTCGGTTTTGTAGATATCTTCCGGGTCGCCACTGAGGGCGACCCAGCGGAACGGGCCGATGCCTTCACAGAAGAGCGGCCGTATGTAGGCCGGGACAAAGCCGGGGAAGTCGAAGGCATTGTCGACACCCATGTCCTGCGCCATCTGGCGGATGTTGTTACCATAATCGAAGGTCGGAATGCCCTGAGCCTTGAACGCCAGCATGGCACGAACGTGTTCGGCCATCGATTGTTTGGCGGCCTGCACCACAGCCTCCGGTTGGCTTTCGGCTTTGGTCTGATATTCATCCCAGGTCCAGCCCTGGGGCAGATAGCCGTGCAGCGGGTCGTGGGCGCTGGTCTGGTCGGTGACCATATCCGGGCGGACGCCGCGTTTGATCATTTCAGGCAAGATGTCGGCCGCGTTGGCGCACAGGCCAATCGAGACCGCTTTGCCTTCGCCAGTGTAGCGGTCGATTCTTGCAAGGGCGTCGTTGAGGTCTGTAGCCTGTTCATCGAGGTAGCGGGTGCGCAGCCGGAAGTCGATGCGGCTTTGCTGGCATTCGATGTTCAGTGAGCAGGCACCCGCCATACTGGCGGCCAGTGGCTGGGCGCCACCCATACCGCCGAGGCCGGCGGTGAGAATCCAGCGGCCTTTGAGTTCGCCATCGTAATGCTGGCGGCCGGCTTCGACGAAGGTCTCGTAAGTGCCTTGCACGATGCCCTGGGAGCCGATGTAGATCCAGGAGCC